>DATJKB010000084.1:0-15865 GCA_035491875.1 Pyrinomonadaceae bacterium
TTTCGATCCGCTGAAACGTAGCCGTTCGTTAGGTAGATATCCAGAGTTCCATCGTTATTCAGATCACCGAACTGCATGCCCCAACTCCAGCCACCCAACTCAACTCCCAACTCTCGAGCAAGGTTTTCATATTCGAGTCCATCACCAGACGTATTCTCTTTTGGGACCCAGAGATTGTTGCCCTGAATGAGCACACCGTCTTCAGAGATGTTCGAAACATAGATCGAGTAGCGACCCTGGTTGAGAATGTCACCGACAGCTGCAGTCATGCCGCTCTTGGGCGCGAACCCGACGCCTGTCTGTTCTCCAACATCTTTGAATTGCTTGCCATCGTTGAAGTACAGCTCAGAAACACCATAGTCGTTTGCGATGAAGAGATCCTGATTGCCACTGCCTCTGAAATCTGCTGCCGCCGCAGCCAACGCCCAACGCCGGGTATTGATACCAAGCTTCGCGCTGACTTCTTCAAAGCCACCATTACCCAGGTTGCGGAAAAGATACTTGCGCCCACCATTCTTCGCATACTCAAAACTCTCGGGCATCATGCGAGTCGTCGTTAACTGCCAGAGATTAACGTCTTCGGAATAGTAGCCACCCACAAAGAGGTCAATTAACCCATCGCGATCATAATCAAACCAGATCGCTGTGTTGGCATTTATCCAACCTGGAAAGTTGGCCTGCGCGGTTACATTCTTGAAAGAGCGTCCACCTTCATTGTGAAACAACTCGGGGCGACCCCATTTGTAAACGAATAGATCTTCGTAACCGTCGTTGTCATAATCACCCCACACCGCGCCCATCGAAACGCCCGCGCCGGGTTGATTGACATCAGCAACGCCGACTTCGCCCGCAATGTCCTTGAAAGTCCCGTCGCCTAAATTTCGATAGAGACTGTTCTTAGTTCCCTCACCTGAATTCGTGAGATAGATATCCTGCCAACCATCGCGATCGAAATCGACGATTGAAGCCCCCGCTCCCATTGAAGCCACCTGGGGCATGATGTGATTGAGTTTGGGATCGAGCGTGGGTGCTTTGTGCGCGAAATTAATGCCAGACGATTGGGCAACTTCCTGCAAATAAAACCCGTAACGATTGAACGCAAGTTCCGTATTCAGTTTGTCTCTGTCTCTTTGACGTCGGGCCTCCAACTGCTTCAAGACGATGGGGATCGCAATCAGCCCTACAAAGATCACGAGCAGCACAATTCTTGTTGTCCGACCTGGCGTCTTCAATGTTTGCTAACCCTCAATGCGTTTCGAAAGACATCAGGGGCGACGTAGCGAGTATGATAATTTACCCAGTCGTTCGGAAATTGCTTGTATACCCACTCATCCTCGAGACGGCCTGGTTTTTCGATGTACTCCTGCTTAGCGTGATAAGGCAACGGCAGCACGGTTTTTGAAAATGTCGAATTGTAGTCGCCGTCTTTGATCCATCCGTCGCCCATGAAAATGTAATCACGCACCCATCCTGGAGGTGTCGGCGGTTGTTCCTGAAAGCGCAGCGCCAGTTCATCACCTGACGCCACAAGCACGTAACGGTCATCAATACCGCGCAGCAATTCATTCACGTCGCCGTAACGTGTGTAGTAGCCGATCAAATCGCGCCAACTTTGCTTCGTCGACTCGAGTTGTTCGTAGTCAGGAATCTCCGGTGCTGGAGCGCCCGTATCTGGTCTGCCAATTACCGAATAGCCACGATAGTGAAGATCAGTCCACATAGGACTCAAAGTTGCCGTCTTCGTCAGATCATTCGAGAGGCCTTCAGCCCAGAGCAGTTGATCCCAATAGATTTCCAGGTTCGTGCGAATGCGAACTCGTCGTGGTGTGTTGGGTGAGAAGACGTCCGTAAGGTTGAACAGAACCGTTTTCTTTCGACCCGCAGGAAATCCAAGATTTGATTGCACAACTTTCCAACCGCCACCGCCGTCAGGAACTTCGAGACTCATCGGACGTGCTTGCCAGCGCGTGCCCTGCGTGATTGCCACATTAAGCGACGACTCGGTGTCATGTATCGAGCCTCGCGCTATCAAGTAAAGTGGACCACTCTTAGGAGCGGCATCGCCAAGTTCCACTTCAACGTAATGGTCTCGCGTCAAACCCTGATACTGACCACGACCAAAGTTCGCAAGCGCTTTGTTATCAAGTTCTGCGACGAAGTGAGTAACATCTTGACCATTGTCGTCGACTGCTTTTGCGATCTTGTGCGGTGTACCAACGGTCGTGAACCCGAGTTTTGCTGGAGGCACAACAAATCGCTCGTCAACAAAAATCTCCGTGCCTTCAGGATGGTCGACCGCCATTAAGCCAACGTAGTCGTAGTAGTAAACCTCCCATAACTCGGCCGTGATTCTGACGTCATAATAGCCATCGTGCGGAACAAGCTGATCTCGACCGATTTTGTACCATTCTCCGGTCGCGGCAATCTTTGCGGAGCCGAGCGTGTTGATACGCAATCCAATCGCGGATCCCCACGGGGCCGCATCCTTCAAAAACTCCATGCGCTTCCCGTTGTAAGCAAATAGAAACGGACACGATGCCTTCAGCCGCTGTTCGGTGACGACTTCCTGATCCGCTTTGACCTCAAACTCCGCTCGGACAGTTCCATTAGGCCAAACTACGCGCACCACATCTGCACTCGTTTGTTCCCCTAATCCAAAATGAATAACAGGTCCACTGATCGGTTGCTTTTGCAGCATGAGTCCGGCGCGAACTTCCATCTCACCGCCGACACCGAAGGGGTTGATCCGCTGATCCCCACTCGCCTGACTGGCATGAGGTCGAACAACCTGCCAGTGATAATTTTTCGAACCACGATTGATTCCCGACATCGGTTGAGCTTCCGATGAAACGCCCAGGACGTCGAGTCGACCGTCACCATCCAGGTCAGCAACATCAAACGCGCGTAGGGGAGCAAGTGGTATGTCGATTACCTGATTAGATTTCGGTTGAAGTAGGGTAAAGGTGCCATCTACGTTGTTCAACCAAATCATTGCGCCCGCAACGCCGTGATGAGTTGCTGAGTCAGCAGCTACCAACAACAGATCGAGACCTCCGTTGTTGTCCATGTCTGCTACGCGAAGCCGGCAAACGCCTTTATCAAAGCCTGGCGCATTATTAATGCGAGCGACTTCGGCCGTATCCCAGCCGTGACCTTCATCCTTATCTGAAATTCGAAGAATAGCCCCGGTCGTTTCTACGGCGATTAAATCCAGGACGCCGTCGCTGTTGATGTCAGCGACATTGATAGCGCGCACTGGTTGTAGGTTTGGCGGAAGAGATCGCTCCTGAAACTGACCTTGTCGCTCGTTGCTAAAAACGTGCAACTGCCCCGCGCCGTCAATCAGTGAGGCATCGGGATCGCCGTCCGCATCGAGATCGGCCCACGCAAAACCGGTCGCGCCAGAGATCGTGTTGAAGGGCTGAATCGGGAGGAAACTATCGTCACCATTGTTTCTTAGAACTGTTACTTGTCCCTGCTGAGATCCCAACACGACATCGAGATCTCCATCAGCTTCGATATCGGCAGCCCACGCCCCGCCGTAATTCGCATTAACCACTGCAGCCGGCAGTTTTGTTTGAGCAGTTACATCTGTAAACGTGTTCTGCTCACCCTGCTTGATGAAACGAACACCGCCCGCTCCTGCCAACACAAGATCGTTTTTGAAGTCGTAGTTGAAATCAATCGATAGAATCGCATCTGGGCCAGGCGCTGCCGACGAAGGTCCACCAGGGAACGAGAACGCGGGCGCGGTGCCCACCTGCACCTCCCGCCCGTTTGCAACGGCAACGGTCGGCGCGCTTTTGCTGCCAAGGAATACGGCGCCTATCCAATTCCAAGGGCCACCCTTAAACTCGGCGATTTGTTTCGCCGGAAATTCAAGTGAAGGATCTGCCGCAGACGGAGAGAAGCGGGGTGTCTCGAGCTTCACAAAGTGCGTAAACGGTATTGCTTCTTCACCAGGTGGAGGCTTGATCTCGCTCAGATCGCGGCGATATTCAGGAACGCGAACCAGCATGTTGCGCAGGAATGTGATTCGGGTCGCGGCATCAGAACCAGTAGACGAAGATTGGACGGCCTTGACTTGTTGCTGAATTTCGCTGGGCCAACCAGCTGAACGCTCGGAAATCTTGGTTGTAACCCGTCGTAACGTTTCCGCGTCTCCGCGCTTCGACGAGACACGACCGAGCTCGAGCAGCACCGCCAGATTATCAGGTTGCGCATCCAGCATCTTCTGGATGAGCTGCTGGTATTCAGATTCAGAATTCTCGCCACCTTGACGCTCGATCTCTTCAGCCAGTTTGTAAGTGGCGAAAAGGTTTCTGGGATTGATCTCGACTGCCTTCCGCAATGCCGTAATCGCTTCCGCCGAACGTCCACGACTGCTTTCAAGTAATCCGAGGAGATATTGGATTTGGTCGTTGTCCGGCGCGAGTGTTCGAGCTCGCTCCAGCCTTTCAGCGGCTACCTCAAAATTTCTTTGTCGTAGCGCGAGTAGTCCCCAGTTGGCCCAACCGGCAGGTTCGTTCGGAGCAAGCGTAGTGAGCTGTGCAAGTTTGGCATCAGCGTGCACGTCATGACCGACCTGTAACGCCGCGAGTCCAACATAAAACGCGCGCACGATGTCGTTGTATTCCTTCGACGATTTGGCTGGGAGTTGTTCAGCGCGTCGGCAAGAAGCACCCATGAAAATGACGGCGACTACAATGAGTAAACAGAATGTTGTTCGTTTGTAGTAAAAAGACAGATTGATCATCTGTAGCAGGTTCTGAACAGAAATAATTCTTTTGAAGGACTCTCGGCTTTGCGGAAATATCAAACCATCTCATTCACCCCACGCTTCAGCGTGGGGTTACCGGCGAGAACAGAACGAGCGTAACCGTTTCAACGGTTTGCTAACACCCGTAAACGCTGCGCATTCGTTGTGTTTCCGAAAACCGTTGAAACGGTTGCAGTGAATCTGTAAGCAACGGGCCCCAGGCTGAAGCCTGGGGTGAATGAGAAGATAAATGCTCGCTGCGCAATGACGCAGGAAGATAGCACAACCCTCCCGCATCCCTTCTCCACCGTTCGGCTGGACTCGATCTCCAACTAAAGTATGACTACCGTGGACGCCAATTAATTAATATCCGTCGTTGCACCTGATCGCTATAATGCCCGCGCTCATTCGATTCACACACAACCAGAAACAGGAGACCGATATGTCGACTGACGAGATATTGGCTAACCAGCGCACTATTCTTGCGAACCAGCAGCGGATTGAAGCTAATCAAGCAAAACTGGACGAGGCAATAAAAAACCAGGCTTTAATCATCGCGAACCAGCGAACGATTATGTCTAATCAGGCGAAGCTCGACTCAATCATCGCAAACCAGGAACGGATACTCGCGAATCAAGAACGGATACTAGCTAAAGAATGACTGACAAGCGCTTACCAATTGCAGTCCGTCTGCTGCCGTTGTTTGTATTGCTGATAGGGCTCGCGATCTGGTTTACCTTGTCTCGCCTCAATCTATTTCCTGAGTCTGTGTTTCCCTCACCAGTAGCAGTTGCTAAGGGCCTTGGAACTGAAGCGGGCACCGGGCGACTTCTTGACGATCTAATTGCATCGCTGTTTCGAGTCACTACCGGATTTCTTATCGCTGTTCTGTTGGGCTTACCGACAGGATTGTGGTTGGGACATCACTTCCGTTCACGGCTAGCGCTGCTGCCGGTGATCAACTTTTTTCGCAGTCTTTCGCCTCTCGCATGGATACCTTTTGCGATTCTCTGGTTTGGCATTGGTGATTTGCCTGCCATCTTTCTCATCTTCATGGCGTGCTTCTTTCCGATTGTTATCGCGACGGTCGGTGCTGTTGCTGCGATTCCCTCGATCTACTTTCGCATTGCACGCGATTACAGTTTCAATGGGGCGGAATTGCTAATGAAGGTAACGCTTCCAGCAATTGCGCCGCAGGTAATCACCTCGTTGCGTGTAACTGCCGGCCTTGCATGGCTCGTAGTTGTTGCAGCAGAAATGATCGCGGGACGCGACGGCCTCGGCTTTGCAATTTGGGATGCTCGCAATGGCTTGCGAATGGATCTGCTGGTGGCGGGTATGATTGTGATTGGTGTAATCGGTGTCGTGATCGATCGAATACTGGTCAGGCTAATGAGGATTAGCAGCGTCAGATGGGGTTATGAGCGATAAGGCACTCGAAACCGAGGACGTCTCAGTCGTATTCGATTCTGTTGAAGTTTTCAGGAATCTTTCGCTCGGGATTCCGCGTGGAGAGTTTGTCGCAGTTGTTGGTCCATCTGGCTGCGGAAAGACAACTCTCCTGAATCTGTTCTCTGGCTATTTGAAACCGTCTGCCGGCCGAGTCGTCTGCTCCGGTCGCGTCCGAATGGTCTATCAGACCGACAGTCTGTTTCCGTGGCAAACGGTCGCCCAAAACATAGCGTTGGGATTGCGCAACGTCGAAGATAAAGATGAACGCGCCAAACAACTCGACCAGATGCTGCGCTTGATCAAGCTTGATGACTTCGCATCACACTATCCCCATCAATTGTCAGGAGGTATGCGTCAGCGCGTCGAACTCGCGAGAGCTCTTGTCGGCGATTCTGACATCCTCCTGCTCGACGAACCGTTTTCGTCACTCGATTACCTGGCTCGACTTCGCATGCGTCGGGAATTGGCGCGTATGCTCGATGAACTGCCTCGGACAGTTGTACTCGTGACGCACGACATCGAAGAGGCCGCGCAATTAGCGGATCGAATTCTCGTGCTTTCTGATCGTCCGGCTCGCATCTGCCGTGAATTACGTCCCAATCTCGAGCGGCCGCGCGAGCCTACGCACCCGGCTGTAGTTGAAGCTGTGCATTGCGTGCTGATGGAACTCGGCCTCGAGGAAAGTAAACCTCAACTATTTGCTGAATCGCCGGTCGCGTAAAGGAGTCTCATATGTTTCGCTCACCGATCGCCCGTTGGACACTTGGCGTCATCGCTCTGATCGCGGTGCTCGGAGTTTTGCGTTTCAAGCCGTGGCGCTATGAATCTCTGAGGCAAGTGTTCCAAGGCAAGTCAGAAAACAGTCGCATGGAGTTGAAGGTCGGTTATCTGCCAGTCACATGCCATCTCACTTGTCCTGTGACAGATTTCGCGACGCGTACGAGTACCACCAATCGATTTGAGTCGCAGCGCTTCACTGACTTTCCAACTGTAGTCGAATCAGTGAAGGGTGGACGTCTTGATGCGACGTTTATGATTGCACCACTCGCGATGAAACTACGTGAACAAGGCGTTCCCGTAAAGATCGTTTATCTCGGACATCGCGACGGATCCACGGTAATCGTTCGAAAAGATCTTCCCGCTACAAGCTTGCGCGACCTGCGTGGGAAAACGTTCGCAATACCAAGTAAATACAGCAACCAGTACCTGGTCATTCGTAAGCTCATGGAGGATCAAGGCGTCGGTCTGGATGAAATGCGATTCGTCGAACTGCCGCCACCGGATATGCCTGGCGCACTTGCAGCACATGCGATTGATGCTTACTTCGTTGGCGAACCACATGCAGCAAAAGCGGAGCTGGATGGAAGTGGCCGCGTTCTGTATCACGCGAAGGATATTTGGCCACATTTCATTTCGTGCGTACTCGTTGTAACGGAAAAGCTAATTAAAGAGCAGCCTGCGGTTGTATACGATCTTGTTCGAGGCATTGCGGAGAGCGGCGAGTGGGCCGACGGTCATCGATTGGAAGCAGCTAAAGTCGTGTCACCTTATTTTCGTCAGGATGAGAAGGTCCTTCGATACGTACTGACGCAACCTCCCGATCGCGTGAGTTATCGGATGCTGACACCTACCGATGAGGAGTTGAAGAAGATCAATGACATGGCCGTGAAGACGGGCATTCTTCAAGGTCCGATAGCCATGAGCGACTTACTCGATCGACGATTTATTCCACCGGATATCAAGCCATTGAATATTGATGTGCAGCGGTAGCTGCTGAACCCACACTTAAGCTCTCAGGAACTGCTCAACAAATGTCCGATACGCTTCAGCTTGTCGTTGACAGTCCCAACGCTCAACACATTGAAATGGGTCAACGTGCCGTTTCTGTCTTGTTGAACGTTGGGAACGTTGAACGACAAGCTGAAGCGTATCGGACATTCGTTGAGCGATTTTTATGTTGAGGGTTTCCGCGATCGGTGACGTTCGGAACCTTGAACGACAAGCTGAAGCATATCGGACACCCACATTGCTCTACGGCTTCCGTTAGTTCTAAGTTAAACTACCCCCAGCCTTGTAACTGTTGTCCCGAATTCCCTTCTCTTCAAATGAAGAACTTCAAATCTCTGTTTCTTTGTCTTGCCCTCGTCGGTGTGGTTGCTACCTTAAATTTCAAAAGCAACTCGTCGTCAGCAAATTCCCAAACTCAACCGGCGGCGCCTTCGAAAGAAGACGCCTACCGGCTCAACAACATTGGCGTCGCGCTCCTCGAGCAGTTCAAATACAAAGAAGCCGCTGATGCTTTTCGCCAGGCTCTGAAGATCGAGCCAAAGCTCCGTCTGGCGCAAATCAATCTCAGCATCGCGCTTTTCAATTTGCCTGATTTACCTGCTGCCGCTCGCGAAGCACAAGCTGTAACCACTCTCGGTCCTGACGCGCCACAACCAAGTTACATCCTTGGCTTGATTGCGAAAACGCAAAGCCGTCCAGACGAAGCAGTCGTTCATTTCCAGCGGGTATTGAAGATCGATCCGAACGATGTTGGCTCAAACATCAACGTGGGCCAAATCTATTCTCAACAGCGCAAATATCCAGAGGCGATCGCCGCTTTTCGGGTTGCACTCGCTGCCGAACCATACAACGCAACTGCGCTCTACAACCTTGGCCAAGCTCTTGTGCGTTCCGGACAGCGTGAAGAAGGACTACGAGCGACAGCTCGTTTTCAGGAACTACGCCAAAAAGGAAGTGCAACGACTCTCGGCAACGACTATCTCGAGCAAGGCAGATACGCTGAGGCTGTTGCTTCAACGGGAGCAGAACCGGAGCTCGTTGATCGCACTACACCTGCCGTCACATTCGTGCAAGATTCAGGGCCCTCGCCTTCTAGTTCATACGTCCCACAGCCGAGTCCGGCACCGCGTGTTTTTGGTCAGCGCTTCGATGTAGGTGAGCTTAACGAAGAGATCCGTCGGAAGATCGCAAGAACCATTGCTGACAGCGTCGTATTCTTCGACTTCGATAATGACGGAGATTTGGATCTGTTTAAGGTTGGGGCTCTTCAGCAGTGGCTCCTGCGCAATGATTCCGGCGTGTTTACGGGCAGCCAAATCCGAGTATCCACAAAAACCGATACCATTCCCACGGGAATAACGGGAGGTGATTACGATAATGATGGGAAGAGTGACGTACTGATAATTGGTTATGGTGCAGTTTATCTCTATCACAACGACGGCGCGGGTAAATTTTCTGACGTAACAAGTGCGGCAGGCATTCCACCCTATCCCTACCTTGCCTCGACCGCTGCTCTCGTAGATGTTGACCACGATGGCGATCTCGACATCTTTGTTGCCGGCTTGGCAGATCTTTCAAAAACGAATAAGCCGGGACCCATTTTGTTTCCGGATTCATTTGCCGGCGCCCCCAACTTACTCTTGCGCAACGACGGCAACGGTAAGTTCACCGACATCACGACCGCTGCCGGTTTGAACTCGACCGGCCACACAGTAGGCGTCGTACCTACAGACTTCAACAATCGACGCGATATCGATCTCTTGATAGTGAGTTTTGGGAAGCCTCCGGAACTCTTCAGCAATCAAAGGGACGGAACGTTTCGGAACGTGGCGAGAGATGTTGGTCTCGATGTTAATGGTCGGTGGAATTGTGTTGCTGCCGGCGACGTCAACAAAGACGGATTTACAGACTTCTTTTTTGGTCAAACCGAGGGTGTCGGTCTGTTTGCAATGAGCGATGGGAAAGAGAAGTTTAGAACATTACCTGCGCCCGCTGGCACTGAGGCTGCGCACGCCGCTCAGTTTATCGACTATGACAATGATGGGCTTCTAGATTGCCTGATGCTCACTGATAAAGGAGTGCGCGTCTGGCGCAACGTCGGTACTGGCTGGATCGATACCACTGCACAAGCCTTTCGGCCGTCAACTCCCAGCGCGCCGCGTTCATTCTCTGCTGGAGATATTGATAATGACGGCGATGTAGATCTTGCTTTTTCCTTCCCAGAGGGACCGACCTTTGCTCGGAATGAGGGTGGCAATCGCAACCATTCGTTGAGACTAAGTTTGAGCGGAAAGGTTAGTAACCGAAGCGCGATTGGAACAAAAGTCGAGGCACGCGCCGGAAGCTTAGTTCAAAAGGTCGAGACATCAGCTGCGACTCCTGCTGTCGCACCGGCTGATGTGTTATTCGGACTCGGGAAACGGGTTGCCGTTGATGCTGTGCGTTTGTTGTGGCCGTCGGGCGTGGTTCAGGCAGAGACCGATATTCCCAAAGCATCCGCAACAGGCTCGTCCAAAACATTCATAACTCTTCCCGTCAATGAACTCGATCGCAAGCCATCATCGTGTCCTTATTTGTACACGTGGAATGGTGAGCGTTTTGAATTCATCACCGACTTCATGGGCGGCGGCGAGATGGGACATCTCGAGACGCCTGGTCATTTCAATTTTCCCGATCCAGTTGAATACGTGCGCATTCGCAGTGATCAATTAAAGGAACGCAATGGCACGTATGAGATTCGAGTGACTAACGAATTAGAGGAAGCACTCTTTGCTGACCGGTTCCAACTGATTGCAGTGGACCATCCTTCGGACGTTGATGTTTATCCGAACGAAGGTCTGACTGAGCCGCCTCAACCATACAGACTTTTTGTGACACGCCACGTTCGTCCGCCTCTCACGGCCATAGACGAACACGAACACGACGTGCTGTCGCACATCACGAAAGTCGATCGTAGTTACCCGGATGACTTTCGTCGGGACCGAATTCGCGGATACGCAGAGGAACATACGCTCACGTTGAAGCTTGCCGAGGCTATCGACAGTCATCATCCCGAAAAAGTCGTGTTGCTGTTAACGGGATGGACTGACTATGCGTGGTCGAGCGACAACCTCGCGGCTTCGCACGCGCGGAAAGCGATGACGCTGCCGGCACTCCAGGTCAAAGACGCGCACGGCAAATGGCAAACAGTGATTGACAACATCGGGATTCCAGTCGGTCGACCGCAAACTGTTACTGTCGATCTAACTGGCAAGTTTTTAAGTGCAAGCCGAGAAGTTCGCATAGTCACGAACATGCGTATTCTCTGGGATCAAATTCTGGTTGCGAGGTTCGACCAACCATCGAGCGTAAAGATGACGCGAATGGATCCTGCACGCGCTTCTTTACGTTGGCGCGGGTTCTCACGCGAAGTTACTCCTGACGGCCGCGAACCATATGGCTACGACTACCAGCGTGTGTCGTTGATGTCTCCATGGAAAGCGATGCCGGGGCGTTACACACGTGAAGGCGATGTGCGCGAACTGTTGCTGCAAGCAGATGACATGTTCGTCATATCATTGCCTGGCGATGAGATTTCTCTATCGTTCGACGCTCGCAGGCTTCCGCCTCTTCCGCCTAAGTGGACGCGGACTTTCATGCTCTACTCAGATGGCTACAGCAAAGAGATGGACATCAATTCGGCTATCCCTGATCAGGTATTGCCATTGCCCTTTCACGGTATGAGCGGGTATCCGTACCCGAGTCGGGAGTCGTATCCGATGACGGCAGCTCGACAAGCGTACATCGATCGGTACAACACGCGGGTTGTAAGAGCTGAAATGCTTTCGATCAACTCACTAATACTGGGATCGCGGACGTCTCGTCCGCAAACGCGTCGTTAGACGCGCAACTAGTTCGCACTTCGCGCTCATCTGCGGACGAGGACGTCCGCGCTCCCAGTATTACGGAAATTAGCCTATGAATCATATTCGTTATTCAGTCGCCGCATGTCAGACCGACATGCCGAATCCGCTCGATCGACGTGCCATGCGCGCCAACACCGATCGCATGTTGTCCATGATTGATTCGGCGGTCGCCGGCGCTGCGCCTTTCCTGCCCGTTCGCTTGCTGGTCTTTCCTGAATTCGCGCACAGTGCGCCGGTGTTTCCAACAGCGGAAGAGCTGATCGAAAAACTCGCAGTTAAGATCCCAAACGAGCACACCGAACGGCTCGAGCAAAAGGCGCGCGAACACAACGTCTACATACAAAGCGGATCGATGTTGGAAGTTGATCCGAAATGGGCAGGTGTGGTTTTCAATGCGTCCTGCCTGATCGGACCAGAAGGAATTCTCTACAGGTACCGAAAGGTCAACACGTGGATCCCTTACGAAGTGCACGCGAGCCCGCACGACCTGGATGGCTATGATGAACCGCTTTTCCCCGTCGCAGACACACCGATTGGTCGTATCGGTTGCGCGATTTGTTACGATTGGATCTTCCCTGAAGCGATCAGGCAATTAGCTGCGAATGGGGCTGAAGTGTTGGTGCGAGTTTCGGCTTACATGGATCCCTGGGGAGCAACCGAACCAATGGATTGGTGGACGATCGTCAATCGTTGTCGTGCTCTCGAGAATACGGCGTATGTCGTAGCCGCAAATCAAGGTGCGAGTCTGAAGCACTACCCGCCTTATTCCTGGCCCGGCGGAAGTCAGGTCATCGATTTTGAAGGTCGAATGTTGGCCCAGGCAAGCCCGGGCCCCGGCGAACGCATCGTGGTAGCTCCGGTCGATATTTCAGCACTGCGTCATGAACGAGACGCGCGCCGCGGACATCACATGCTGGCGCATCTACGCACCGAAGCGTATCCGGTTTATGGGCGACACATTTATCCGCCGCGCGACACGAAAGCGACTGAACTTTCCTACGAAGAGAACAATCGGCGAATAGATCAAGCGAAGCGATCCTTATCCTCTGATTCCCCTGAGTAGTTATTGCGAACGTAATACTGGGAGCGCGGACGTCCTCGTCCGCAAATGCGACGTCAGTCGCGCAGGATTTGTTCGCTTCGCTCAGTGCGGACGAGGACGTCCGCGCTCCCAGTGATGCGTTGAGTAGTTTCGTTTAGATCGATACTGAAGGGCTGCCGTCAAAAGGCATCGATCAGACTGCGAACCTTTAATTGTTGTTTGAATTGATCGAGCGGAACAGGCTTGATAGCACGGAACTCGACCTCCACTGTTCTTCCAGGAATCAAATCAAAGTAGTTATCGACAAACGCACCCTGGTAAGGACTCGACAGATACACTGCCCGGGCGAACTTGTCAGTAGAGACTTTTAGTTTGAAGCCTCCGCGCTGAGCCATCACTTGAACATCAAGTTGAGGTCGCGGGAGCGTTAGATTCTTGAACGGCTCGAAGAAGTAACTATTTGCGCTGAGCGTTCGCCCGCCGCTCGTCAACTCGACAAAAACAAAGACCGCCTTACGGTCCCGACCTTCAAGCAAAGTTGTAAGCGGCACCGTCACATATGATTTGCTTTTTAGTGACTGTACTTCGATCGATTGCTGCTGGTCCCAAAGTGTCTGGCCGTTGAAATCCATCACGCTCAACTTCAGTTGCGCGGCAACCACCTGCGGTCGATCAGAAACTACAAACACCTCGAACTTGCCGTCTTCCTCACGTGGAATCACGAGAACGTTTTCATAAAAACGTCGCGCGTAGTATTGCAGCGCCTTCCAGCGGCCTGTGTAATCGATACTAGACCATGATGCGACTGGCCAGCAGTCGTTAAGCTGCCAATAGAGCGACCCCATGTTATGAGGACTAATTCGTCGCAAGTGTTCAGCGCCGATCTTGATACCCTCTGCCTGCAATACCTGACTGACGTAGAGAAACGATTCGAAGTCTTTGGGCTCCGGGTACTCCCGCAGCATGTATTCACGAATCAGCTGGTTGCCTCGCGGATGTCGTTGATGGGCCAGCATCACTGGCGAAGTGATGTTGCGTTCGCTCGCGTCAGTGTATGTCGCCACGGTCTCGATTTGTGGAAACGACTGGAAGCCGTATTCGCTCATGAACCGCGGAAATTGCTTCTGATACTCAGTGAAGGGCATCGCAGCGTGCCAAACCTGCCAGTAGTGAAGATCCCCCATCTTCTGTGATTCGTTGTCATCTTCAAGATTTGAGCTCGGTGAACTCGGCCAATACGGTCTTGATGGATCGACCGACTTAACAACTTCCGGCAAAACTCCATAGAACACTTTGAGGTAATCGTCCCAAAGCTTTGCCGGAAATTGATTCTTCCAACCCCAATGAAACCAGCCAGACTCCATCTCGTTGTTGCCAACCCAGATAGCAATGCTCGGATGATTGCGAAGACGCTTTACGTTATCGATAGCCTCCTGCCGAACGTTAGCGAGAAAGTACGGGTCGCCCGGATACAAGCTGCAACCAAACATGAAGTCCTGCCAGACCATGATTCCCATCTCATCGCACATCTCGTAGAAGTCGTCGCGCTCGTAGATACCGCCCCCCCAAACTCGGAGCATATTCATGTTCGCGTCGCGCGCAGATTCGAGCAGATGACGGTATCTGCCGGGTGTGATGCGACTGGGGAAACTGTCTGCGGGAATCCAGTTTGCGCCTTTCGCAAAAACCGGAACGCCATTTACTACGAACATGAAACTCTTTCCGATTTGATCCTTCTCTTGTCTGAGTTCGACCGATCGAACGCCGATGCGGCGAACGATCTCATCTACCGTCTTGCCGGCGACGACCACGCGCACCGCGAATGTGTAGAGCGGTTGTGAGCCAAGCCCATTCGGCCACCAGAGCGCTGGTTTTCGGATAACAAAATCGAGCGTATAACGATTGGCACCCTGAGCAAGCTGCACCTCTTGGCGCGCCAGAACAATTTTGTTTTTCGAGTTCTCGATAATGAGAGTAGCTTTCGTATTCGCTGTAGCATCGAGTTCGATCTGAGCAGCGATTGTTGCTGCGTCAGCGTTAACTTTCTTTGTCACGAGGTACGCATCATCGATACGCGCGGTGTCCCAAACCTCAAGGTAGACAGGCCGCCAAATACCGCTCGTAACGAAACGCGGCCCCCAATCCCAGCCATATTGATAAGGTGCTTTGCGTGTGTGTGGACTCGTCTTCTCGCCCTGGTCATTCCCCGCAGGAAGCTCGTAATCCATCTTGGCCATGACGGGTAAGATTTCATTTATCGGTGAACGAAATCTTATATGTAGAGTGTTCGCGCCTTCTTTCAGAAGTGGTTTGGCGTCGGAGCGCCACGTACGAAACATGTTGTCAGTGCTCAACAACACAGCGCCGTTGAGAGAAACGTTCGCGTAAGTATCAAGGCCTTCAAACACGAGTTGGATGTTTTCACGTGCAAAGATTTCCGGCGTAACTTGGAACATCGTTGTGTATTCCCAATCGGTCTTTCCGATCCATTGCAGTCTCTTTTCGTTGTCGCGCCAGAACGGATCCTCAATCAACTTGTTGGAGAGCAAATCCGTATGGACGCAGCCGGGCACGGTCGCCGGATGCCACTCGGGTTTGCCAACCTCGCGAAAAGTCCAACCACTGTCTAGTGAAATCTTCATTGTGGACGATCGCGATGAAACCACCCGCCGTTGCGCGTGAATCGTCGCAGTGGAGACAAATAATAGGAGTAGAAGCGGGAAGAGTGACGTTCGGTTCATTTTGACATTTGAGACTCTCAAAACATTAGAAGGTACGCAACGATGTGCTCAACGAGTGTCCGGTACGCTTTAGCTTGTCGTCAGGCGACGTTACGTTCAATGCAGTGGGTCGATAGTAAGTACCGTAACGCGGTAGCGTCGGGTCCATACTACGATGAACGGGCCTCCCAAGTAACAA
>DATJKB010000085.1:0-5021 GCA_035491875.1 Pyrinomonadaceae bacterium
TATCTTCGCTTCAAACATGGACGATCCGCGTGGACGAAACTTCGATCTTTATAAGATCAATGTTGATGGCAGCGGTCTCGAACGACTGACTTTCAACACGACGTTCGATGGTTTCCCGATGTTTTCGCCTGACGGAAAGAAGCTCGTGTTTGCGTCGAATCGGAACGCAGCGAAAGAAGGCGATACGAATGTGTTTATCGCTGACTGGGTGGAATAATAGGTCCGATAAGTCGAATAGGTCCTATTCTTCGTCTTAACAAATAGAAAGAGCGCTACCATGAATACCAAAAGATCCTCCGCATTATTAATCTCCCTGCTTCTAACAACGGCGGTTTTCGCGCAGCAGCCTGCGTTTCAAATCGAGCCGAGCGCTGAGAAGTTGCGGGAGCACGTCAGCTATCTTGCATCTGATCGGCTTGACGGGCGTAGGACTGGCACGACGGGCGCGAACGAGGCTGCGCGTTACATCGCAGTTGAGTTCTCACGACTGGGACTCAAGCCGATTGTTCAAACCGGAAAAAAAGAGGACATCTCTGCGTACCTGCAAACCTTCCCATACGTCGCAAGAGTTACGCTCGGTAGCGGAAACGCTTTGGCCATTTCCACAGTCTCAAAGACCTTGTCCGTTGGTTCAGATTGGGCACCCCTCGGCTTCTCGAAAAGTAATCGACTCGATGCCACGCCAACAATTTTCGCCGGGTTCGGAATTACCTCCTCAGAATTGAAATACGATGACTATTTTCGCGGAGTTAGCGGCAAAGTCGCAGTTGTCTTCTCAGGCACTCCAGACGGTGACAATCCTCACGGACAATTCGCGCGTTACGAAGATCCGCGATGGAAAGCCATAGCCGCACGCAACGCCGGCGCGGCGGCGCTCGTCATTATCTCCCGTGAGAAGAATTTTGTAGATGATCGCTTGTCGGTTCCACGCTATGACAACGGAGGCGAGGCGGGGATTCCTGTCATAGTGGTCTCGCGCGAGATTGGGGCAACACTGCTCGAAATGGCCAACGAAGAAGTGATGACGAGAGCACAGAACGAAATGGCAAAGTGGGTGAGCGGCGGTACTAATTGCTCAACTCCTTGTGGAGTAACTAAGAACTTCAACTTGGAAATCAAATCTACACTGACTTTGGCCACGGATGTCATCCGTCGTGAAGCGGCAGCCTACAACGTGATCGCTGTCCTGGAAGGCTCTGATCCAAAACTCAAGAACGAAACAATCATCGTTGGCGCTCACTACGATCACCTTGGACACGGCGGGCAAGGCAGTCTCGCGCAAAAGGAAGGCGAGATTCATCACGGCGCAGACGATAACGCTTCCGGTACTGCCGGTGTATTGGAACTGGCCCGAATCTTTACGATGCCGCCCTTCAAACCGAAAAGAACGATCGTCTTCATGGCCTTCAGTGGCGAGGAAGAAGGATTGCTCGGGTCGAACTTCTACGTGAACAATCCGCTATTCCCGCTTGCGAACAGTGTCGCCATGATCAATATGGACATGATTGGCCGCATGAAAGATCGCAAACTGGTGATCGGCGGCGTGGGCACTGCGAAAGAGTGGCGTGACATCATTAATGCCACCAATGAAGCGCAGACGATGTTAGTCAACGTCAACGCAACAGGGTCGGACTCCGATCGGCGACCGATCGTAACCTCGGCGAACGGACGACCGATCGTGACGTCAGCGAACGGGCGGACTATCGTGACCGCGAGTTCCGAAAAGCCCTTCGATCTGACACTTCAGGAAGACGGCTTTGGCCCAAGCGACCATTCGTCGTTCTACTCGAAGCAGATACCAGTGCTCTTCTTCTGGACCGGGACGCATTCCGATTATCACAAACCGTCCGACACATTCGATAAGATCAACTATGAAGATGAGGCAAAAGTGCTCGCCTTTGTGGCTCGCATCATCCTTGGCCTCGATCGTGACGCGACGCGACTCACCTTCACTACAGCGAAGAGCGATGCAACACCGCGAACAGGTGGCTTCCGCGTTTATCTCGGTACAATTCCGAACTACGCCGAGACCAGCGACGGATTGTTGCTTGACGGGGTTCGCGAAGATTCACCGGCCGCTAAAGCCGGTCTAAAAGCGGGTGACAAGATAGTTAAGATCGGCACTCGTGAGATAAAAAATGTTTACGACTACACGTTCGCGCTGGGCGAGCTGAAGGCAGGGCAGGAGTATCCGATTGAAGTGATGCGGGGAACCGAAAGGCTTTCCCTGAAGATCACGCCTGAAACGAGGAAGTAACGCAAAGAGGCAAGCGCGCAGAGGCAAACGTCAAAAGCTTAACTCTTTGCTCTTGGCACTTTGCTGTTAAGGATTGTTGCTGATGAGAGGGCGGCGCAAAAGGGCCGCCCTACTTCTTACCAACGAGGTTCGCGTTCAAAGCGATCGTTGTCACGATCTCGGCCGCCGCCGTAGCCGCCACCACCACTGCGGCCACCACGACCACCACCATAACCTCCGCGACCGCCGCCGCCCCTGTCAGTTCTTGGTTTAGCTTCATTGACAGTCAAATTACGACCGCCAAAATCTTTACCGTTGAATGCTTCGATAGCTGCCGTCGCCTCTTCTGGCGTAGCCATTTCGACGAAAGCAAAGCCACGTGATCGTCCTGTTTCTCTGTCTTCAATCACCGAAGCTGATTCCACGGTGCCCACTGCAGCGAAAGCCTCGCGCAGTTCCTCGCTCGTGGTACGGAACGAGAGATTTCCTACATACAGTTTTGTAGCCATTCTTCTACTATCCTTGTTTGGGGAAGCGCGGGCTTGCTAGGAAGTTCGCTGATGCAGTTCGGAGGGAGACGGCCGATACTTTCGGCGACTGCGACGGAACCCGGTGCTCTTAAATCACGAGAGCGGCTTCTAACTTAAGTTGACAACTGCCTCACTCTCTATCAGCCGAACCTCGTCGCTTTACGATCACGGGCAGGCGCATTCACCGTTGACGCGCGAGAGCAGGTATCTGTAAGCAAAAGTATGCCCGTAGGCTTTGAAAGGCGTCAAGGATAATCTTCAAAAGCATTGGCGATTTCCGATTGCCGATTGCCGATTGGCGCGGTAATGGTGGCGCCATCAGATACTTACGCTTACGGGTCCCGCACAAGGATTTGTTAAATCGGCAATCGGCAATCGGCAATGTCTTTCTGGGATTTCGCGATTTTCCCTTGTATCGCTTACTATTTCCTGCTTCCGCAAAATCAATTCGAAAGGCTTTCATAATGTCTACACGTTTTCCCATCACAGTTGCGCGCGGTGACGGTATTGGCCCGGAAATCATGAACGCCACGCTGCGTATTCTCGAAGCAGCCAATGCACCACTCGATTATGAAGAGATTGGGATTGGTGAAAAAGTTTATCTCGCCGGCAATACGTCGGGCATCGAACCAAGCTCCTGGGAATCCCTCCGTAGAACAAAAGTTTTTTTGAAAGCACCAATCACAACACCGCAGGGTGGCGGCTATAAAAGTCTTAACGTCACGGTGCGAAAGGTTCTCGGTCTCTACGCGAATGTGCGCCCATGCGTTTCGTATCACCCCTTCATCGAAACCAAACACCCGAACATGGACGTCGTGATCGTTCGCGAGAACGAAGAGGATCTCTACGCGGGCATTGAACATCGTCAGACGAACCAGGTCGTCCAATGTTTGAAACTGATCTCACGTCCGGGTTCAGAAAAAATCGTTCGTTACGCTTTCGAATACGCACGACGCAACAACCGCAAAAAAGTCACGTGCTTTACGAAAGACAACATCATGAAGCTGACTGACGGGTTGTTTCATAAGGTCTTCGATGAAATCGCCAGCAGCTATCCTGACATCGAGAACGAACACTGGATCGTCGACATCGGCGCCGCCAAACTGGCTGACACTCCAAACGCCTTCGATGTACTAGTTATGCCGAATCTCTACGGCGATGTCCTTTCAGATGTTGCTGCTCAGATTGCGGGTTCTGTGGGACTCGCGGGCTCGGCAAACATCGGTGAGCATGTCGCCATGTTCGAAGCGATTCACGGGTCGGCTCCCAGACGCGCAGGTCAGAACCTGGCGAATCCGTCTGGCTTGCTACTAGGTGCCGTGATGATGCTGGTCCATCTTGGTCTGACTGACACGGCCGCTGAGGTACACAACGCGTGGTTGCGCACCATTGAAGATGGCGTTCATACCTACGACATCTACGACGAGAAAGTAAGCAAACAGAAAGTCGGAACCAAAGAATTTGCCGAGGCTGTCGTCGAACGACTCGGTCAGCGCCCGCAAGTTCTCAAGGCTGTGGCTTATGCGAAAGGCGAGCCTCAAAAAGCAGGGGGAGCTACAGCGTCTTCAACGGTTAAGAAAGACCTCGTTGGCGTCGATGTGTTTCTCGATTGGACCAAAGGCACCGCTAACGATCTCGGAAACGACTTCAAAAAACTAAGCGACGATGGTATGAAGTTGACGATGATCAGCAATCGTGGCGTAAGAGTGTGGCCAGGTGGTCATGCGGAGACTTTCTGTTCGGATCATTGGCGTTGTCGATTTCTTCCCGACGCCGAAGGCAAGACCGTTTCACACGCGCAAGTGATCTCGCTACTGAGTCGCGTCGCCGATGCCGGATACGACTTCATCAAGACCGAGAATTTATACAATTTCGATGGCGAGCGAGGGTTCTCATTAGATCAGGGTGAATAAAAACACCGAGCGTACTTACTTACTCGTACAGGGTCCGACCTGTAGCTGTGTTGGATCTTTCTTCCATTCTTTTTAATCTACGCTAGACCATCCAGAGAAAACTAAATGCCAAAAACAAGCGGAAAACCAAACAAGAAACAAAATCCGAAATCGCTGGTCGCCGTAATCATGGGTAGTCAATCCGATTGGGACACAATGCGACACACCGACGAAACTCTCGCGAAGTTTGGAGTGCCGCATGAGTGTCGTGTGATCTCCGCACATCGTTCGCCATCGCTCGCAGCCGAGTTTGGCTCGACTGCCGAATCACGTGGCCTTGAAGTTGTCATCGCCGCTGCCGGT
>DATJKB010000086.1:0-23379 GCA_035491875.1 Pyrinomonadaceae bacterium
CTTCCCTGCCAGAGCAATTCACTTTCTTTCGATTCGCCTTCGAACAACACGCGCACAGTCGCACCAACACGCGCCTTGTTCTTTCGTCGCGATATCTTAGCTTGCTCTTTCATCAACCGAGTACGTCTTTGCCGGGCAATCTTTGGATCGACCTTGTCAGAAAGATCGAACGCGCCAGTCCCCTCTTCATCTGAATAAGTAAACACGCCGACCCGATCAAACTCGACGTTCTTCACAAATTTCATCAACTCTTCAAAGTCAGCGTCAGTCTCACCAGGAAACCCGGTGATGAAAGTGGTCCTGACAGCGATTCCTGGAACACGATTGCGCACCCGTTCAATCAACCGTTCAAGACTATCGCGATTTCCGCCACGCTTCATTCGTTTCAAAACGTTCTGCGAAGCGTGTTGCAATGGCATATCCAAATACTTAACTGCTTTCGGCTCCTCTGCCAGCACGTCGAGAAACCCATCGCTGATGTGAGTTGGATAGGTGTACATCACTCGCACCCACTCGATACCGTCCGTGTGCGACAACTCGCGTAGCAGATGTGCAAGCGCGTCCTGCTTTCCGAGATCTTCACCATAACGCGAAGAATCCTGGGCCACCAGAATTAATTCCTTCACACCTTCTTCTGCGAGTTGATGTGCTTCAGCAACGATTGAACCAAACCGTCGACTGCGGAAATGCCCGCGCATCTGCGGAATGAAGCAAAACGCACAGGGACGATCGCAGCCTTCCGCGATCTTGATGAATGCGTAATGCGATGGTGTGGCGAGTATCCGCGGCGTCGATTCATCATAAAGATAGGTCGCACTCTGATTGCCTAGCGTTACGACGGGTAATGACCGCGGACTCGTAGCTGGATCACAAACTTTGAGAATGTCGGTGATCTGGCTGGTACCGATGAATGCATCGACCTCCGGCAATTCCGCTTTCAGTTCATCTCGATAACGCTCGACCAAACATCCGGCAACAACAAGTCGCGTTGCCTTCCCTTCAGCTTTGAGGCGCGCCGCTTCCAGAATCGCCTCAATAGATTCCTTCTTCGCCGACTCGATAAAACCGCATGTGTTTACAACGACAGTGTCTGCTTCTTCAGCATTCGCTGTAATTTCGTAACCGCTGTGCTTGAGCTGGCCCATCATCACCTCGCTATCGACGAGATTCTTAGGACAACCCAAACTGATAAAGCCAACTTTTTTCATTACTGTTCCTACGTTAAACCCTCTCCCTTTCAGCAAACACTCTCTGCCGTGGGATTGAGGTCAGTACCACCGCGCGCTAGCGGGTGGGTGCGAAGCTTATTCAGTACCATTCGCGGTAGCGGATGGCCTTGAGTCAAGCACGATTCTTAGGTCTAGGCCCGTTCATTGAATACAGCGAAGAAGCGCATCTTGAGTCCAGGCCATCCGCTACAGCGAATGGTACTGAATAGACTTTGCACCAGCTACGGCGCGGTGATACTGACCTCATCCCGCTGCGAAACCTTAAGCTAATCTATTCTCCTGCTCCAAACGGTGGAGCAGCGTATCTAAGTCTCGCAACTCGCTTTTCGACAATTGCTGCTTGCCAAAACGCACTCGGTTATAGATATCGGTAACGATCAACGCCTCGCGTCGTCCAATACTGCGAGCAAATTCGAGTGGAGTTAAATTGCTTTCGCGTTGCCAGCCGCGTTGCGCAAGGATTGCCGTGAGACGTTCATAGAAAGCGATCGCCGACTGCTCAGGTACACTCGCTTGTGCCGCGAAGCGCAAGGCGCCGCGAAATCCGAACCGCCTCACTCGCATCAACAAGAACAATGACACAATAACCAAAATCAACCCAAAACCAACAACGACAAGCGATAACGCATTGTTAGGTATTGCATTACGAACGACTGAAAACACGCTCGCGATGAATCGGCCCATATCAAATAGTCGATGTTGAAGCGTCGTCGCCAGTGTACGTTGCTCCTGCTTGTCGTAGCCAACGACATATTGAAACCAAACCAGTTCCAGAGCTTCAGCAAACTTGTGGAGCTGGGCTGCAAGTCCCGTACGCACAGCGACTGCTCGCCCCGCGGGTGGCGTTGGATCAAATGTCACCCAACTGTTCGTTTCGCTGAAATAAACTTCAACCCAGGAGTGTGCGTCGCTTTGTCTGACCGTGTATGCGCCGGCGGTCTCGTTGTATTCACCCGGCAGAAAACCATTCACAACGCGAGCAGCAACACCGCGCGTGCGCAACATCACCGCCATAGCCGTGGCAAAGTACTCGCAATGGCCGGCCTTCACATTAAAAAGAAAGTCGGCCAGCGGATCGGCACCGTTGGCCTTCATTTGAAGTGAATAACCGTAGTTTGTTTGCAGCTCCGCCTCGATAGCCTTGGCCGCGTCGTAACGTGTTGCCGCGTTCGCCTTGATCAGGATTGCTTTTGCGAGCGCGCTTATCCGCGGATCGAGCGTGGACGGAAGTTGACGATAACGCTCGTACTCTTCTGGATAGGGAAACCGATCGCGACGCAATTGCTCGGGCGATGGTTCGTTTCTATCTGAGATCGCTTTGTAGATGATGCGCTCAAACTCGTGACGGTGCGATTGCAGTGAGCCGTCGCCGTCGATACGCACGAAAGGTAGTTCACCCTGAATAGCGATGCCCCGAGGCGCGACAAACAACACCGACGATTCAAGCGGCTCAAGAAAAAAGGTCTGCGTCGTCAGACGATGCAATCCCGGCGTTGTTCCTAATTGAAAGAAGCCGCGTTCGCTTACCAGATTCTTCGTGTTGCGACGCGACTCAGCAGACTTTCGCCAGCCGCGACCAGTGAACTCATCCAGGGCGATTCCGCGCCATCGCAAATCCTCAACAGTCTGGCCGTCATCAATCCTGACACGCATTACCACTGCGTCGTCTTGCTTCAGTTCGCCAATCTCGCCGAGTGCGACATTCTCCGAAAACCCGACGAAGTGTGCTGGTCCACCGCCACTGCGCGTTATCGCTGCAGCCCCCGAACGGGGCGCAAGCAGGAACAACGGCAGCGCGAGAACAAAGATCATGCATAGCAACAGAAGCGCGACAAACGGCAGGCGGGTTGCTTCGGATCGACGAACTTGGTTCTTTCTGAACAGGCGCGAGTCAGGTGGAACCAGGAGACGCGTGTCGACTGTTGGTAATACGCGTCGAGACTTTTGAATCTCGAATGCAGTCACTGCTGACAGCGCCGCCAACAGATACAGGCTGAGTGTTCCGAGAAACACCGGGCTGAAACTTAAACCTGCGGCTAAGAGCACCTCGAAAAAAGAGATGAGATACAGGAAAACCCAATCGCGATCCTTTTTTACCTGGAGAAGTTTTACTGCGGAGAGGAACACGATCAGGTGTGCGAGCGCATTAACGCCCAACCGTTCAATTGGTTCACCAATCGCTCTTTGATACTGCCAGTCGAGATAAAACAGAGGGATGGAGAGTAAGACGATGACGAGGCCAATTCTTTCAGGCACCTGCCACCTGGTGTCTTCCAGAAACCAACTCACAATCATCACCACCAAAAACAAGAGCGCGAGCGAATAAGTTAGACCGCCCGCGAGCACAAGCGCCAACATCGCGACAGCGATCATCGCGTATGAAAATGCTCGAAAGTAAGTGGCGAATTGCATTAACGTCTGGTTCGATATGCTTTTAGTCTGTACTCATACAAGGTAGTCCAACTTCTTTGAAGCTCAACTCAGAACGGGAGCGAAGCGACCGATCTCATCTCACCTGACCTAACTTGAGATCGGTCGCTTCGCTCCCGTTCTGATCTCGACACAGGTTAAGTCTACGGCCACCATACAACAAGCTGAAAAAGAACAACGAACCAGCCTAATGCTTGATACGGATCTCGAAAAGCTTCGGCCAGAGTTTGCCGGTCACAAACAGACGCTTGTTTGCCGAGTCGTACGCAATCCCATTCAAGACAGCCTCTTCATCACGGACGTCGCCGGGCTTTAACAATCCTTTCAAATCAACCCAGGCATTTACTCTTCCCGTTTGTGGATTAATGATGGCGATCAAGTCTCGATGCCAAATGTTCGAGTAGATTTGACCGTCGAAATATTCAAGCTCATTGAGACTGTCGATAGGTTTATTTCCATCGAGAACTGGGATGGTTTTTGTCACCTTGAAGCTGTCTGGATCCAAAAAGCGAATGCGATTAGTGCCGTCGCTGAGAATGAGTGATTGTCCGTCGTTCGTCAGGCCCCACCCTTCTCCCTGGTAATTAAACTGTCCGATTTTCGAGAACGTGTTCGCGTCGTAGATAAAACCGACTCCGTGTTGCCACGTCAGTTGATAGATTTTGCCGTTAAGCAGGGTTATGCCTTCGGCGAAATACGGCATCGGCACATCAACTTTATCGAGCACGCGTCCGGACTCTAGTTCAACGAGTCGGAGGCTGGATGTGCCATCTCCACCGGCGCTCTCGTAAAGCTTGCCTTGACGATATTCGAGGCCTTGTGTGAACGAGTCGCGGGCGTGGCTGAACGTATTTACAACTTCGTAGCCGTAAGTTGGAGTCGTGTCGGTCGTGGTGCCCGACGACGTCCCGCCGCAACTGGATGTTCCGAGGCACGAAACCGCCAGAAGCAGGACGACCAGTTTAGTTATCGATTCGATGTAGGGGCGAATATTCATATGCCCCATTTTGCGGGAGACTCAGTGAAAACAAAAGCGCGGCTGCGGTTCCAAAGGCACACAAGGTTCGTTGCGAACATCCAACGCCAACTGAACAGCGCAACGTGCAAAAGATCAGCCAGAAACCTCATTGAAACCGCTCAAGTGAGCAAAGTGCAGGTACGGAAGGGTGGCTTGCCCCCGCTCAATGTGCTTCACAGTCAACGCTGAATGTACTGGGCATTGAGCGGGGGCAAGCCACCCTTCCCTACTGCGTTCATGGCAGCTTGAGTTCTTTCAGGTAAGCTTGCGCGCTGACCGTTTTGCACGTTGCATTTTTCCATCGCCATTGGAGAGTGAACCAATCACAAACCCATCAGGCGGCTGGGCCATGCTAATATCCCTTTGTTCTTTGAAACTATTCAGGAGCAGTTTTTATGAACCACCACATAAAACGAGTTCCAGTTCTCATTTTAACCGCCTGTTTGCTCTTCTCGAGCGTGGCGATCAAATCAGTCAAATCAGCCCCATCTGAAGATGAAATCCTCCTGGGTGAAGGGACGCCACTCATAGTAGTCACGGCGCAGGAAATCACCAGCAAACAAGCCAGGCCAAACGACCCTGTTAATTTCACTGTCAATGAGGACCTAATCGTCAACGGCCAGGTCCTCGTTCGTAAAGGCGCGGCAGCGCTCGGAAGTGTCGTGACCGCGCAGAAGGGCGGCTACATGGGGAATTCCGGCAAGCTCGCGATCGCTGTAGAGTCGACGACAACCGTCGACGGACAACCGCTCAAGCTACGTGCTGCAAAAGGTCGTGAAGGAAACGACAAAACCACCAGCACGTTTGCCCTTGCGTCGTTTATCAGTCCGCTGTTTCTTTTCAAACGAGGCGGCGACGCGAAGATCACCACGGGAATGCCGATCACCGTCTATATCGCAGAGGAGAGACGTTTTCGACTTGAGGGGTCGACGCTTGTTGCGGTCGCGCCTGAAACTCCGCCGGTAGTCAGTAACGAAGATGCCGTCGTGTACATCTATCGTCCGAAGAGTTGGGTTGGAAGAGGTCTCGAGCCTTCAGTGTTCATAGATGGAACTGAGTTGGCACGCATGGATAACGGAAGGTACTTCGCATTACGTATGAAACCCGGCAAACACATTGTTCACATGACGGATGATAAGAAGGGTTATGCGATTGACATGGGACCAGGCCAAACTTACTTCTTCCGCATTGGTCTTGAAGCCGGAATGTGGAAGGGACAAGGCAAGATCCTTCTTGATGAAGCGGAACGCGGCATCAAAGAGGTCAAGAAGATAAAGTTCATAGGAAAAGACAAGATCAAAGCGCCTACAGTTGTAATCGACATTCCTTTAAAGTGAGCTCGCGGAGTCAAGCAATGATGACCAAACTTACTGCGTTGATCTCCATCATCGTTCTCACCATCACTCCTTTCGTCCTCGCGCAACGGCCGCAGCCCGCCGATCTCATTCTTCATAACGGCGTAATCTGGACCGTCGATGGCAAAAACTCGATTGTTGAAGCAGTAGCGATCAGAGATGGTAAGTTCGTTGTCGTCGGAACAAACAAGAACGCATTAAGTCTTCGTGGTCCGCAAACGAAAGTCATTGATCTGCACGCTCGTTTTGTGACTCCGGGGTTCAACGATAATCACGTGCACTTCGCCTCGGCCGCACAGTTTCTCGAGTTCAACATCATGAACGTCTCAACCCAGGAGCAATTTATTGCTCGAGTGAAGGACGTTACGTCGCGACTCGCTCAGGGTGAGTGGATCGTGGGCGGTTTTTGGGGCGCGTACGACCAGTGGGCTGCTGGCAGTGCTGGCGGGCAAAAGCGAGAACCTTTCGCTCCTGATATGCGGCTGGTGGAAGCGAACACCGCCAGTTATCCGATGTTCATTAGAAAGTTCGACGACACGCAGTTTGCCGCGAATCGTGCTGCTCTCAGAGCAGTAAAAGTTGATCCTGATAATCCGAGTGCAGCTGACGTGGAGTTTTTGAAAGACAGTCAGGGACGATTCAACGGCCAGATGCGTGGCACTGGCGTGACGCGTCTCTTCGCTTCCGCTGTGCCACGCGCGTTCTCGCGTGAGCGTCGCATTCAACAGACGAAGAACGCTTTGAATGAGATCCGACGCGTTGGTGTCACCAATGTGAGTGACATGTCTGACGACACGCAACTGGATATCTATCGCGAGCTCCATCAAAAAGGTGAACTGACTGTTCGTGTGCATTTCCGACCCGGCCTCGATCGCTGGAAGGAAATGTCAGAGCGCGGCATTAAAGTTGGCTCGGGTGATGAATGGATTCGTCTCGGTGCGTTGAAGGGGCACATCGACGGCATCATGGGCACGAGCACCGCGCGTTTCCGTGAACCTTATTCGAACAATCCGAACAATCGCGGACGTTGGCGACCGCTGATGGTTAATGAAAAAGGGGAATTTGTAGAAGGCAAGTTTCTTGGTTACATGCTGGATGCTGATCGCGCGGGCCTACAGATAACGGTCCATGCGATTGGGGATGAAGCAAACAACGTCTTACTTAATTATCTTGAAGAGCTGAATCGTCTTAACGGCAAACGCGATCGGCGCTTTCGTTTGGTCCATGCACAGGTGCTCGCGCCTGAGGACTTCAAACGCCTGGGCCAACTGGGGGTTGTTGCCGAAGTGCAACCGTTTCATTTAAGCGACGACATGCGTTGGATGGAAGAACGCATTGGCGCCGCGCGAAGCAAGTACGCCTACGCATTCAAGAGCATTCAAGACAATGGGGCAATTCTTTGCTTCGGCACCGACTGGCCTGGGACGTCCGCTTCCGAATACCCAATCAATCCGATGCTTGGGTTGTACGCCGCGGTGGCGCGTCAAACGCTCGAAGGTGAGCCTAAGTCGGGATGGTTTCCCGCTGAGCGAATCACAATTGAGGAGGCAATTCGCGCCTACACTTACAACACCGCCTACGCAAATTTTGAGGAGAGAAGCAAGGGATCAATCGAGGTGGGAAAACTTGCCGATCTCACTGTGCTTTCGAAGAACTTGCTCAAAATTCCGCCTAGCGACTATCTAACCACTGAAGTTGCATACACAATTGTGAATGGGAAAGTTGTTTACCAGAACAATTGAAGACGGGCACGCATCAAGGCAACGACGAAAGAGTTCCCAGCAGAACCACTGGCTGCGGTATCATTCAAGCCGTCTCGTCGAACTTTTGACTGAATGTTCGACGAAAGTAAAAGCTCCCACGCAACTATCAGAAAGGTGAAGCCCCATGGCGTCTAGAGATGATGTCGATTATTACGAAGTTCTCCAGGTGAGCGACAGTGCCGAAACGGAAACGATTAATCGCGTCTACCGACTACTCGCTCAGCGTTATCATCCCGACAATCGGGAAAGTGGAAACGAGGAACGCTTTCGAGAAATGACGGAGGCTTACAACGTCCTCTCGAACCCGGAGAAGCGTGCCCGTTATGACGCGGTTCACTCGCAACGACGCAAGGATCGTTGGCGCCTCGTCTCGGCAGGGGCTACATCAGAGAACGATTTTGAGATGGAGCAGGTGGTGCGACTTACCGTACTCGAGGCGTTGTATACGAAACGGCGTCTCGAACCGGAGAATCCGGGATTTTACTTGCGCGAACTCGAACGACTAATCGGCCGTCCCCGTGAGCACCTCGAATTCACCATTTGGTTTCTGTCGCAAAAGAAGTTGATAAATACTGATGATGCACGCATGTATCTAACGGCGGATGGTGCGGAGTACCTTGAGAGTAGCTATAGCAATAACCTGCACCGCAAACGACTGCAGTCGAAGAATGACTGATTAACATCGTCCGCAGATCATTCGTACCGCAGTGCGACTATAGGATCGACCTTGGTAGCCCTGCGTGCCGGAATCCAACACGCAAGTAAGGCAACAATCGTCAGCAATAACGCAATTCCAATAAACGTCTCAGGATCTGTCGCGCTCACACCGAATAGCAAACTCTTCATCGTTCGCGTCAAAGCGATTGCCGCCACCAAGCCCAGCACGACGCCGATAATTACCAGCTTCATTCCCTGACCGACGACCAGTCGCAGAACGTTACCGCGCTGAGCACCTAAGGTCATGCGCAAACCGATTTCTCGTGTGCGTTGTGCGACCGCATACGACATCATGCCGTAGATTCCGATGCTCGCAAGCAGCAGGGCAACAACTGCAAACACGCTAAGCAACAGCATTGAGAACCGGCGTGACGCAACCGATTGTGACACGATCTGTTCCATCGTTCGCACATTGAAAACCGGCTGAGTCTTATTCAACGCCGCGATTTCTCCACGCACCGCAGAGGTAAGACTTGAGGGTTCGACGTCGGTACGCGTTAGTACGTTGATGCGGCGCGTGTACCCAGGCAATCGCTCAGGCGGAATCTGATTGAAGTCGAGATAGAACTGAGGAGTACGTGAGACTTGGCTATCCAGGTTGTCTTGTTCCACGTGCCTCACCACGCCGACGATCTCGAAAACCGGACTAAAGTTCGAGGATTGCGCCATACGTTTTCCGATCGGGTCTTCATTCTGAAAATGTTGCTGTGCTAGCGCTTCATCGATGATGATTACTAACGGAGTTGTCGGAGTGTCCTGCACACTGAAGACGCGGCCTTTGAGTAACTCAATACCCATTGTCTCGAAATAACCGGGACTTACTGTGTAACGAACAGCTCCCGGTGCCTGACCATTTTGAGGCAGAGGTCTGCCTTCGATAAAAAATGCCGGATGGTTCGCCGTGACTAGTGGAAGTCCGTTTGCGACGCCTACGGATTTGACGCCCGGCAACCGACGAACATTCTCCTGAAGTTGGTTAAAAAATGAGGCTACCTGATGACCGTCGGGGTTATTAACAGAAACCTGCATCGTGAGGAGGTTCTGGGCCTTGAAACCCGGATCGACCTGCAAAACTCTACGGAAACTTTGAATAAGCAAACCCGCTCCGACCAACAGGGTGAGGGTCAATGCAACTTCGCTAACGACCAGTACACCACGTAATCGTTGGCGCGAGGACGTACCGCGATCTCCTTCTTTCAAAGCCTCTGTCAGATTCAGACGCGAAGCTTGCAGCGCAGGAGCTAAGCCAAATAAGAATCCCGTGATCACCGAAACACTCACCGTGAACGCTAATACAGGAACATCCACGTTCGCTTCGGTTATCCGAGGAATACCGGCCGGCAATTGATTAGCAATGAAGCTCGTGCCCCAGACCGCCAGCAGGATGCCCAGCACACCACCGATTAAGGCAAGTAACATGCTCTCCGTGAGTAGCTGACGAACGATGCGCCAACGACCGGCGCCGAGTGCAACGCGCACCGACATTTCCCTTCTTCGTGTTGACGCTCGCACAAGAAGGAGATTAGCGACGTTCGCAGAAGCGATCAGGAGAACCAGACCAACGGACGCGAGTAGGATCAAAAGAGGCTGTCGAACGTCGCCGACAAAATATTCATGCACCGACGACAGATACGCTCGCCTCCCTGTGTTGCTGGTTGGATATTGCTGTTCTAATCGCGTGTAGATTAGGTTGAGTTCTGTCTCCGTTTGCTGCTGCGAGAGGTTAGGTCTTAAGCGGGCAACCACGTTGATTCCTGGATCTGAACCGCGTGCTTTGAAACGTTCTGCCGACAGACCGATTGGAATCGACACGTCGGCTGCCATACCAAACTCGAAATCCGGCGGAGTAACTCCTACGATGGTGTAACGCTGATCATTCAACGTAATCGTTTTTCCGATAATGCTTTCATCGTTACCGAATCTACGGCTCCACAAACCGGAGCTGAGAATTACGGTTGGAGTAGCGCCGGGACGATCGTCTTCCGCCAGGAAGTCACGGCCCAGCAGCGGCTTCACTCCGAGCAACGTAAGAAACCCGGCAGACACCAGCCGACCCTGTAAACGTTCTGGTTCACCCGCTTCCGCAAAGTTGTAATTCTCGTTCGACCGAACAGCAGACGCTGCAGCAAAGATGTTTCGGTCGTCGCGCCAATCGGCGAAATTTGGATATGACACAGTCCCGGCAATTGCACCTTCGCCGACGATTACCAATTCTTCAGGCGATTGAAATGGAAATGGACGGAGGAGAACAGCATTGACAATGCTGAAGATCGCTGTGTTCGCTCCGATCCCCAAGGCTAGAGTGAGTACGGCGATGAGTGAGAAACCAGGATGCTTGCGCAGCATACGTGCGCTAAAGCGCGTGTCTTGCCAAAATGTTTCGATGAATCCGCCGCCTTTAACCTGATAGGCGAGATCTCGAATACTGCCTACATTGCCAAAGCTTTCAGCAGCTGAACGACGAGCCTCCTCGGGGGCCATGCCCAGTTCGCGATTGGCCTCAGTCTCCATCTCGATGTGCGACCGTAACTCTTCATCGATGTCTTGCAGCACAACATCGCGTCGCAGCAATGCGTGGACTCGCGCCCTCAGAATATTCATCAATTTCATTGCGTGTTCCCTACCTCTTGAGACGAATTACATGGTGGGCTTTGGGGAGAATCTATGACTAATTCAGCGCTCTTGGCTCTTAGCTCTTGGCTCTTGGCTCTTGGCTCTTAGCTCTTGGCTCTTGGCTCTTTTGATTACGTCGCTTCTCTCATCTTCGCGACAACGAGGACGAGTCGGTCCCAACTCTCCTCCTCTACGCGCAGTTGCTTCTGTCCTGCCTTACTCAGCTTGTAGAACTTTGCTCGGCGACCCGTCTCATTGTCCGCCCACTTACTCGTAACCCAACCTTTCAGTTCAATACGGTAGAGGGCCGGATAAAGCGCGCCCTGTTCGACATGAAGCATCTCATCCGACATCCTGCGAATGCGCTGGATGATGCCGTATCCATGCAAGGGTCCTAGCGAGAGTGTTTTGAGAATCAGCATGTCGAGTGTGCCTTGCAGCAGATCTGCTCTTGGATTTGTCATGGTTCAAAAGCGGGGGTTCAGAAGCTCAAACACGTCATACAAATTTTAGAATGCTGCAAGCCTAAACATTTTAGGCATACTGCATCCGCTATACCTAAGATGTCAAGGCTTCAGGGTATTGAAGATTGGAGATTGGAGATTGGTGATTGGAGATTGGTGATGGGTGATGGGTGATGGGTGATCGGTGAGGTGGGAAGGGATTGTAGAGGGATGATGTTGATTGATGATTGGATGATACCGACGGCAATTCTCCTTACTTTAACGAGCGTTCCGGAAAACTGGAATCGACCGCCCAATCATCAATCATCAATCTTCAATTATTAGTTTTCCCGCTACCCTTCCCTTCTTCTCGACTCGCCGCCTTCTTATGTCGCAGCCATTCGTCGATGCTTTCGCGGATGAACTCGCCCATGTCTTCAAACTCACGGGCAGACTTTTCCCAGAACTCCTTAAACTTGTTCGGGTCAAACGCAAAACCATACCCACGCCCGAAATTTTTCCCTGGTCCAAGTTCGTCCTCGTAATACGAAGCGAGTTGACGGGAAGCCATCGCGACTACGGTTAGAGAACTTCCCGTCGGCAAGGGTTCGAAAACAACCCCCACTCCGGGATCCAATTCCTTCAGCCGCGCGAGCACTCGGTTGTACTGATCGACGCAAAACGCAGCAGCATCCTCTTTGCCACCCGTCCACTCTGATTGCAGCGCCATGCGCGATGTGCGACGGAGCACATTAATTAACTTAACTAACTCTTTTTCTCGTTCCATACACACTCCTGATGCGATCGCGAACGTCTCTTCCGCAATGAACCGAAACGCGGAGTACGATCTCAATCACAGGTAACTGAAATCGGCACAACCTTCACTCGAGCCTTACGCGATCCGCAGCGGAAAAATGATCCTGGCAGAAATTGAACGTCAGGCTCGTCAGCTTCAAAGTAGGCCAGTAGTTCCTTTGCAGCAATTCGAATTACGTCCGCAGCAGTTGTTTCATTCAACGGGGTGAACAGTGGCTTGATTGCCGGCTCAAGTTCAGTTAGCCGGGCCAACACGCGGTTGTATTGCCCGACACAAAACTGCGTCGCATCCGGTCCTGGTTTAGTCCACGCCGCATAACCCGCAGCCCGCGCAATCCTTCGCAAAACGTTCAGCAGTTTCACTGTTTCTTGTTCCATCTGGTTCCCCTTTCATCGCCTACTTTGCTTCGCAACAGTTTCTTCCCGTGATGGATTCTCCACTTCACTGTTGAAAGTGGGATCCCCATAAACGCCGCGATTCTTTTCAACGGCATGTCGTCGAGGAAGTGCAACCTCAGTGGCATGCCGTATTCAGCAGGAAGACTGTCAAGCGCCTGGACCAACAATTCGTCTCGTTCTGTATCCGCGATTGGCCTGCCCAATGTAGCCAGCGCCTCGATCTTGTCGAGCAACGCCTCATCCAGCGCCACTCGTCTGGTCATGTACACCGACTCACTCTTTCCAAACCTCAACGCTCGATGACGCGTGATGGCCGACAACCACGCGGCAAACTTCGTCGGCTCATCGATCGTCGGCAGCGCTTTGAACGCGAGCAGTAATGCATCCTGCGCAACATCTTCCGCATGATTATTGCCAACAATCGTGCGCGCCAATCTCACAACCGCAGGCCGGTAGCGAACTACGAGCTGTTCGAAAGCCTCAAGGTTTCCGAGAATCGCCGCAAGCACGAGCACTTCATCGGGCGATTCAAACGATGTCATCGATGCTCCACATCACACGAACGTCGTTCATTGGTATAGAGACATGTTACGAACAAAAAGTTAGGTGGGTTTTTAAAAATTCTCTAACACGCAGGTTTTGCGCTTATAAGAGCAAATCGCAGTATGGTCACTTGTTGCTGAAGCGATCCCGAACACTCAACTCTCTGCGTAAACTCTGCGTTCTCTGCGACTCGGCGGTTTTCATGTACGTTCCAAGCGATCAACAAAGGTGAGATTGGAGAACCTAACTTTAGTGGCTTGTTGAGTACTGGGTGCGACCAACGAAAACCGCAGAGCCGCAGAGAACGCAGAGGATACGCAGAGAGTTGAGTATTCGGGACACTACCAAATCGGCAATATCTGGACGCCTTTATGTTTCAACGATAGAATTCCCGCACTTCTCAAGACCAAGGCACGAATTAATGCCAACGGAGATAACCAGCGTTACTCAGCCCGGTGGTCCGCTAGCGAAAACGCCATGAGAATTGGAGTCATGATGACGAAATCGGCGATGGCATTCTGGATTGCATCGAGTACTTTACTTTGCCTGCTAACGAGCGCTGGTACGACTTCAGGCGTAAGCCTTGCAAAAGCGAAGAAAGCGTCGTCTCACGATTCTCAGACAGGGTCGATGAGAAAGCTCAACCAGTTCCTGTTCGATGACTTTAGCTATCTCAACAACTCACAACTAGAAAAGAATGGCTGGATCATTCGTACTGAGCCCGGCTGGCCCGGCGTTCCGGGTGCAACGTGGTCAAAAGCAGGAGTGACGATCGTCAAGGATCCGGCCAACGCCAAGAATTCGATCATTCGTATGACGTCGTCGACGGACGGCACCAGCGCGAACACCACACAGACGCAAATCTGTCATCAGCGCAAATATCTCGAAGGTACTTACGCCGCTCGGGTTCGTTTCACCGACAAGCCCGTGTCAGGCGAGCCCGGTGACCAAGTGGTCCAAAGCTTCTACACCATCAGTCCTCTGAAAGCTCCGATGGATCTAGACTACAGCGAGTTAGATTGGGAGTATCTACCAATTGGCGGCTGGGGAATCGATGGACCAACTCTCTACGCAACGACGTGGGAAACCTTTAGCCCTGAACCCAACTGGAAGAAAGACAATGTGTTTGAAACCATTCGAACTGCGCAGGGCGGTTGGCACACTCTGGTAACGCAGGTCACGGAAGGCAAGGTGCGTTATTTCCTCGACGGCAAACTTTTCGTCGAGCACGGTGGGAATTATTATCCCGAAGACACGATGTCGATCAATTTCAACCTCTGGTTCATCCGCGAAGGCATGGCGAAGAAGTCAGGGGTGCGCAAGTATGAGGAAGACATTGATTGGGTATACTTCCAAGCTGGGATGCGTCTAACACCAGAAAACGTCGAAGAAGCCGTCGCAGATTTACGACGACAGCGAATCAAATTCCGGGATACCGTCCCTCCAAAAGTTCCAGCGCTCGTAAGCCCGTGTAATTTCTGATCTGAATGTCCGATACACTTCAGTTTGTCGTCAAGATTCGGGGGCGCTAACGCGAAAGGAACGGACAACTTGCGCCGCGCATGTTCGATACACTTCAGGAACCTCTGATTAAGTGCAAGGGCCTCGTTCGTATCGTTTAGTGTGATTTCGTGGATCCTTTCTTCCGCCGCAAAAAGAACGATCCACGAAGTCACACGAATAAACACGAACGGAAATCTTTACTTGTTCCGAGCTTCCTTCAGTTTGTCGTCGAGGTTCGATGTCGCCAGCATGCCAGGAACGCCGATGCCCTTTCATGTTGGCGCTAACGGAACTTGACGACAAACTGAAGTGTATCGAACATACGTCACCACCTCGCGGCAGATGGTGGGTTCGACCTATTGCCGATTGGCGATCGACTGGGATAGACATCCAACCGACAATATGTAGACGCCCTTAGCGGTCAACGATAGAATCCACTCAGTCTAGCTCATCCACCAACCAAGGGGTCAATTTGCGCAGTCAGCTTAAAACCCACGCATTGGGACTCCTCGCCATAGTGCTCGCCGTACTAGCGCGTTGGCTGCTCGACCCAGTGATGGGCGACACGCTCCCTCTCGTCACGATATTCGGCGGAGTCGCCGTTGCTGTGTGGCTTGGCGGATATCGACTGGCGATTCCTGCTGCCCTTCTTGGTTACGGCGCTTGTCATTATCTATTTATCGAACCGCGCGGCCATTTTGATCTTGGCAGTTCCACAAACGTCGTCGGGTTGGCCGCATATCTTTTCACCTGTTCGCTCATCATCGCTATTGGCGAATTCGCGCTGATTGCTCAGAGACGCACCACCGAAAGTCGCGAAGTCTTCAGAGTCACTTTGCGAAGTATCGGCGACGCGGTAATCACCACCGACAATGAAGGACGCATTACCTACATGAATGAGGTGGGCGAGTCGTTGACCGGCTGGTCGCACGAACAGGCAGTAAATCAACCGCTAGAGCGCGTCTTTCAAATCGTCAATGAAGTGACGCGTGATCCTGTTGAAAATCCGGCAGCACGAGCGCTGCGGGAGGGCGTCGTTGTTGGTCTCGCAAACCACACGGTGCTCATTAGAAAGGACGGCACAGAGTGCCCGATAGACGATAGTGCGGCACCAATTCGAGACGAGTCAGGAGAGGTCTTCGGCTGCGTTCTGATCTTTCGAGACGTTACGGCACAGCGTCAGGTTGAACGTGATAAGGCCAGCCAACTCGATGCGGCCCGCCTGTTAGCCTCGATCATTGAATCTTCAAACGATGCAATCATCGCGAAGTCACTCGAAGGCGTCATTCAAAGTTGGAATGATGCAGCCGAGCGGCTTTTTGGTTATACGGCCGAAGAAGCAGTGGGGCGTCACATATCACTGGTTATCCCTCCTGAACGTATCGCTGAGGAGGATCAGATTATTGCCAGTTTGCGAGCTGGAAAACGGATCGAACACTTTGAAACCGAGCGAGTGCGTAACAACGGCCAGCGCATCTTCGTTTCTCTGACAATCTCACCCATCAAAGACGATTCAGGAACCGTGATTGGTGCGTCGAAGATAGTGCGCGATGTCACCGACCGAAAACGGGCTGAAAGAGAGCGCCAGAATTTTGTAACCGTCGTTGAAGAAAGCACAGACTTCATCGGCATGTGCGATACGGAGGGTACTCCTTTCTTCGTTAATCGCGCTGGACTGGAAATGGTTGGTCTCGACAGCATCGAAGAGGCCCGGCGCACACCCGTTGCAGAATTCTTCTTCCCGGAAGACCAGGGAAGAATCATGAATGAGTTTTTCCCGAGGATCCTCGAAGAGGGACATGGCGAAATCGACATTCGCTTTCGCCATTTCAAAACAGGCGAAGCTCGCTGGATGGCTTACAAAGTATCAGCGCTAACAGACGCCAACAATAAAGCGATCGGATTCGCGACCGTCAGTCAGGATGTCACGGAACGAAAGCGATTAACAGATAATCTTGCAAGATTGGCGGCGGATCTTTCTGAAGCTGATCGTCGTAAGAACGAGTTTCTTGCGACGCTCGCGCACGAGCTCAGAAATCCGCTCGCTCCCATGAGCAACATGCTGGAGGTCCTAAAACGCTCTGAAGGTGATCAGCAACTCCTTAAGCGAGCGCACGATACGATCGAACGGCAGTTGGACCAAATGGTCCGCCTCGTCGATGATCTGCTTGATTTGAGCCGTATCACTCACGATCGTCTCGAGTTGCGCCGCACTGAAGTTGAATTGTCGTCAGTGATTCAGCAGGCAGTCGAAGTAGCGCGTCCGCTTATCGATGCCGCTGGCCACAAACTAACGATTGACTTGCCAGACGAGCCGCTTTATCTGAACGCCGACCGCACGCGGTTGGCCCAGGTGTTTGGCAACCTGCTCAACAACAGCTGCAAATACACGAAGCCAAACGGAACTATCTCGCTGAGTGCAAAACGTTTGGACAGCGAAGTGTTGGTGACGTTGAAGGACAACGGCGCTGGGATACCACAGGATAAGTTAAATCGCGTCTTCGACATGTTCATGCAAGTCGACCGAAGCGCGGAGCGATCTCAAAGCGGCCTTGGCATTGGCCTAACGTTGGTGAAGCGTCTAACAGAAATGCATGGCGGATCGATTGAAGCAAACAGTGATGGCGCAGGAAAAGGAAGTGAGTTTGTTGTGCGCTTGCCGATTGAGAGTCGACCCACATTTGCGCCTCAGCCCGCACCTCTCACTGAAGTAGAAACGCATCACCGGATTTTGATCGTTGATGACAACAGAGACTCAGCTGATTCACTCGCCATGCTCCTGGAGCTCACCGGCAACAAGACATACATGGCCCATGACGGAATTGAAGCGGTAGAAGCGATCGAAAAGCACCGCCCTGAAGTTGTGTTGCTGGACATTGGTTTGCCAAAGCTCGATGGCCATGAGGTGTGTCGGCGAGTCAGGGAACAACCGTGGGGTAAAAATATTGTCGTGATAGCACTCACCGGTTGGGGCCAGGACGATGATCGACGCAAATCGCAGGAAGCGGGTTTCAATGGTCACCTGGTGAAGCCAGTGGACTATGACAAGTTACTAGAATTACTGAGCACGTTAACGACTGGCTCTGGAGCGCGATAAGTAACATCCACCATTCAGTACCATCCCGCGGTAGCGTATGGCCATAATGCAACGTCGCGATATCAATGGCGCTTGTCTTCTGATGACGCTGACTCTGAGCGTGATCGCTATTGCCAGTCCCGTATCGACTCAGCGTTGCTGAAGACAGTTTGCAGAGCTTAGATAACCGTGATGGCAACTAACACCGAGAAGCTGCTTTCTGAGATTCGGGCGTTACCCGAAGAAGAAAAACTCAGACTGCTCGATGAGATCCTCACAGATCTTGATAGGCCAGTTATTGGACCGATCGTCTGATTTGAGCGCAGAACATTAATCTCTCTCCCTAAACTTCAATAGGAGTACTCTTTATGACTCGCCCTCTATGCTGGATTCTTATCATCGCAATCGTTCTAGTCGTCCCGCTCTCAGCTCTACCCCAAACTCCCAAGACACAATCGACCTCGTCAACAGCCGCATCGCAAGATCCCCGATTGCAAGATTTCGAGAACTTCGTCCGCCGCGAAATGGAGCGCGACAAAATTCCCGGACTGACGATCGGGTTTCTCAAAGACAACCAGACCTGGGTGAAAGCTTTCGGGTATGCGGACGTTGAGAACAAAACGCCAGCCACTGAAAACTCCGCCTATCGCATTGCTTCAACAACAAAGACGATGACTGCCATGGCGGTGGTGCAATTGGCAGAACGCGGCAAGATCAGTCTCGACGGAGAGATTCAAACTTACTTACCTGACTATCCAAAACAAAAATGGCCAGTCACAGTTCGGCAACTACTCACGCATCTTGGCAGTATCCAGGCAAGCTCAGGACTTGGACCAGATCAGGTCTCAATGAAGGATCTAGTGGCGCGGATTTCTTCAACACCAGTAACCATCGAACCGGGCACCCGATTTATTTACGCCACGGCTGATTACAACCTGCTCGCTGCTGCAGTCGAGAATGTTACTGGCGGTTCTTTTGACAAGTACCTTCGCGAGAATTTGTGGTTGCCGGCTGGGATGAATGATACCCGCATCGACGATGTTCGCGGCCTGGTTCCGAACCGTGTGCGCGGTTACGACATCGCCGATGGTGAGCTAAAGAACGCACCCTTCATCAACGTGAGTTCACGAATTGGCGGTGGGGGTGCTACTAGCACCGTTCCAGATCTTTTGCGATGGGGACAAGCGATTATTGACCGCAAACTCATCTCCGCGAAATCCTATGAGGAGATGCTGAAGCCTGTAGCAACAAGTGGAGGTCGCTGGTCAGGGATCTTCAATGGCGAGCATTACTACACACTCGGATGGATGATTAGTCCATTCAATGGCAATTTCGTGATCGATCATGGCGGCAGTCAAAAAGGAACCGCAGCGTCGTTCTTCGTTTTTCCTGCAAGACGTATGGCGTTCGCCGTCCTTGCGAATCTTGAGTTAGCCGACCTCGATAAATACTTCCGTCGTCTTTTTGAAACCATCACCGGAGAATCCGCGACCGTTCGCGTCGCTACTAGAGATTCACTGTCTGCTCCAATCGCGCGCGCGATCGATAGTACATACAACTATGGCGCCCTCGATTATTGGCAAGATCAGCGACCAATGACCACGGATCCACAGGAGTTGGCCCAGGCCTTTGATTATTTCAACACCAACACGAACCTGGGCACCTTGCGATCCACCGGTTCTGACGCAGCGAAGAAGATTCTCGATGGACGTCATCCGGTTGGCGGGAACGCCTTCATCAAGATTGGATCGTTCATGGCTGCGAAACTGGTTGAGAAAAACGGCGACGAGAGTTTCGCAAAGTATTACCGGGGTGGGTCGATTCCCTTCTTTGTCGATTATGTGCGCCTTTATAAAGCTAACAATCAGATCTCAAAACAATTCAGATTCACTGCTGCGTTCGAGACGATGATCGAAACATGGAGTCGTGATTGGACGCGAAGGTGGAACGACTACACTCGCAGTGTGGAATTGACCCCGCATTCAGACCTCACCACGATCGGCGCGCGTTTACGAAAAGAGTTTGCCGGCGCTGAAGTCTATCCTGATTTTAGTGAAGCGCTGCAACGCATTCAGCAAGGTGAATTGGCCCTCACATCAAGCAAACTTGGCGTCGATCTGTATCCGTATTCCGACGAGTTGTTATTCAATCTCGGTTTCTTCCTGATCATGGCTGAGCAAAGCGCCGAAGGACGTGCCGCAATTAAGCGACTTGTCGGTGATTACGAAAGACCGCTTGTTTATTTCAAACGAGCTTTTGAAGCAAACCCAAGTGGCGTCATTGCTCCGCAAACATTTTTGGATATCGGTAGGCGCTGGGTACGACGACCTGAATTGCATAACGCAGCTCTGGAGTTTGTCTCGAATGGAATCTCGCTCCATCCCAAGAATGCTGCGTTGCATGAATTGTTAGGCGATGTGCTAATTCGAAAGGGTCAGACCGATCAAGCAGCAACCAACTTTCGCGCGGCTTATCAACTTGATCCAAAACTCGGAAAGGGTGCAACGTTGGAGGAGTACGTCGCCGCACGAATGAAGATCAACTGATGTCCGATAAGCTCAACTAATGTCCGATACGCTTCAGCTTGTCGTCGACTTGCGTGGCGATCAATTGAGTGTGGCATTGAGTCCGGCCCCTGTCTCGAATAAATGCAACGATCGATCACAACCGCCTGACTTCTTTTCGTTCACTTCATCCTCGTCCTGACTCACGCAAGTGCACCACAAAAGATCAAAACCCAACATTATCAGTGAAATGCGCAGCTAGTTCTCACGCATTTCAGCAAGCGGCACATGCGTTGCCATTGCAGCAGGCATGGCGGCGCAGATCACATTACCTTCAGGTCGAGCAATCAGTCAGACTGGCAGACTGGTAGTTCACCGCCAACCAATCTCTCTAGCTCTATCACCGACACTCCGTCTCGCTTTCAAGATTGGATTAATCGTTATCGCAGCAGCTTTGCTTATAACGTTTGGCAAGGCTTACTACGACTATCGAGAATTCGCGGGCTTTATCGACCAACAGATCGCGGCCGGTTTTTTGAGGAGTCATGCGGGTTTCTATGCTGCTCCGCGCATCATCGAGCGAGGCGCAAAAATTAACCAACAGCAGTTGATCACGGCGCTACAACAAGCGGGATACGGTCGCGAAACATCAAGCAACATTTGGAACGGAAGCTTTCAGACGAACGATAACAGCATACTGATTTTCCCCCGCAAGGGATCTGACGCGCACGACTGGATTAAGGTTAACTTCGGTCAGGAGCGCGTCGTATCGCTCACAGCAAATGACCAGTCGAATCTCGCTTCCTATGCTCTGGAACCCGAATTGTTGACGGAAGACACAGCTAACAAACTCGGTGAACGCAAGACGCTGACGTTTGAGGAAATTCCTCAAGTGATGATCCAGGCCATCCTCGCGATCGAAGATCGAAGATTCTTTCAACATTCAGGTTTGGACTTTCGCGGCATCGGGCGCGCAGCAATAGATCACTTTAAAAGTGGCTCGGGGAGGTATCGTCAGGGAGGATCCACCATTACTCAACAACTGGTGAAGAACACCTACCTCAGTTCGGAAAAAACTCTGCGCAGAAAATACAACGAGGCGCTTATAGCGCTGGCGTTGGAGAACCGTTTATCAAAACAAGATATTTTTTCTCTTTACTGTAACGAAGTTTATTTGGGCCAACGCGCAGGTGTCGGAGTGCGCGGTGTAGCACAAGCTGCAAAAGTTTATTTTGGTAAAGATCTGAAGGATGTTTCTCTCGCTGAAGCCGCGACGATCTCGGGAATGATTCAGAGTCCGGGTCGTTATTCGCCTGATCGAAATCCCGACGCAACCAGGGCGCGTCGCGACACTGTTATTGCTGCGATGAGACGAGAGGGAATGATCGCCGAGGATGTTGAACGATTCGCATCTGCTCAGGCAATCAACCTGGCGCCATTTGAGGGAAGCAAAAACGAACTTGCTCCGTATTACGTCGACTCGGTCGATCGCGCAATGGATACAGCCAGAACGAGTCTCGACGATGATGCTGAGCAAAGCATGCGAGTGCAAACGACGATCGATCCTGACCTGCAAACTGCCGCCGAGAATGCGCTGCGACACCAACTCGAACTGGTTGCGAAAAATGCGAAGAGAGGAACTCCTCAGGGAGCAATCGTTGCGATTGACCCCCACACTGGCAATGTCCTGGCGATGGTCGGCGGACGCAGTTACGCAGAGTCGCAACTGAATCGCGCGACAGATGCGAAGCGACAACCGGGATCTGTCTTTAAACCATTTGTCTATGCCGCGGCTTTGGAAGGCGGACTCTCACCACTGAGGACTTTCCTGGATGCTCCGCAAACATTTCAGAACGGATACAAAGCAACTTATGCACCGGCAAATTACGGAAACTCCTATTCCATGCACGAAGTGTTGATGCGTGAAGGACTAGTCCGATCGCTCAACGTTGTTACTGTAGAGCTTGCGATTAGTACGGGACTTTCCAGGGTTGCCAATTTCGCAGCCGACTTCGGACTGCCAAAACCTGCTCCGTATCCAGCGCTCGCATTGGGAACTACTGAAGTGACACCTCTGCAAATCGCAGCAGCCTATGCGGCGTTTGCGAATGGAGGCAAGGCGATCGTTCCTACCGTCGTACGTCGAGTAAGCGATACCAACACGGGCGAAATAATCGTTGATGAGAGACCGCAGTCAAAACGAGTAATTAGAGAGAGTACCGCCTACATGATCACTGACATGTTGTCGGACGTGATCAAGCGAGGAACGGCGCGGCGTGCCCAGATCAGTTTCAAGAACGTCGCCGTTGCCGGCAAGACTGGTACTTCACGCGACGGGTGGTTTGTTGGATATACACCGAACCTGGTTTGTGCTGTGTGGATTGGATTTGATGACAATAAACAGTTGGGACTTACGGGAGCCGAAGCCGCACTGCCCGCATGGACGGATTTCATCAGAGAGGCCGTTGCGATTCGTCCAAGTTTAGGCGGAACCAGTTTTCCAAAGCCGGCGGACATAATCACAGTGAGAATCGATCCGGAGAGTGGGGCCCTGGCTGGTCCAAGTTGTCCATCGTCAATAGTCGTCAGCGTCGCACAAAAGTTTGCGCCGGCGGTGGAGTGTTGGAAACATGCACCGCTTTATTACGAGACAGGGGTGAGTGAAGACTATGAAACAAACAGCAACATCGAAGAAGAAGTCGATGCCGATCGTCTTCAAGAGCAATTTCGGTCTGTACCTGATGCACGGGATTCGCGCATCAAGCCAGGGGATCCGGACGTCAAGTCATCGACTGATGGAAACCAAACGCCGGGTATTGGGATGGATTACAGCACAAATGATCGTGACGCGAATCGTAGGCAACAGGCTGGCACGCAGGAACGCAACGGCCAAACTCGCGAAATCCGACGTACCCAGAGCGAACTCAACCGAGTAGGTCGACCTACACTCGTTACTTCGCCACGTCCTCC
>DATJKB010000087.1:0-19518 GCA_035491875.1 Pyrinomonadaceae bacterium
GATAACGGCACCGGCAAGATTCGCGGCGTCTATCTGCAGGGTAACGAAAGTATCCGTTCGCTGTTCCGTCAATGGCTCGCGCCATTCAGAGAAATGGGAGCAACGACGTTAACGATCTCGAACACTGGTGGCACGGATCACTTGTCGTTCGACGGAATCGGTCTGCCTGGATTCCAGTTTATTCAGGACGAGATCGAGTATGACACGCGTACCCACCATTCGAATCAGGACGTGTTTGATCGGATTCAGGCAGACGACATGAAGCAAGCGTCGATAATCATGGCCGCATTCGTCTACAACACAGCAATGCGAGACGAGAAGTTACCAAGGAAGCCTGCACCGGGAACAAGATAGACGCGGGGAAGCGGGGACACGGTGACGCGGAGAGTCTCCGTGTCGCCGCGTCGCCCTGTCTCCGTGTCTCTTTCCTTCATCCTTGCTTACCGAGCTGTTACATACTCAACCAAATAGCGCCTCAACTTCTCGCGATTCGTCTTTTTATACTCGTAGTAATCTTTCGCGATTCCCTCATCAACCAACGCATACAAGATAAACGGTTCAAGCAGCCCTTCATCGGAGAGCTTCACCAGGCTTGCAAGAGATAGATCTAATTGTGTGATCTTCTTTTCTTTCTGCGCTTGCTTTACCGTTTCGACCACGGCCAGTAGTGCCGCCGCTTCCTCGCGCAAACTGTGGCGATAACGCGTCTCATTCGGATAAGCCTTCGCAAACTCCTTCAGCTTCCAACTCGCTCGATAAAATCCATACCTGTTCCACGCGTAAGTTCCAGTTGGATCCTCCCTGGCGGCGACTTTGGGATCAACTGTTATTTGGGCGTTGCCGCCTTCTTTCGACTCCACGGTTGTTGGTATGTCGATTTGCGGATGACCAAGTTGAACGCCTGCAGCCTCTGCCCACTGGTTCAATCCACTCCACGTCATGCGATTATATGGTTCGACAATCACCGCCTCGATGTAACGAGATTTTGCTTCGTCTAATTTACCCGCACGCAAGAACGGCGTCGCAGAATAGCGATACGCAGTTTCGCGATCCGGATTGATTTGCGTCGCTTTTGTATACCACTCAGCAGCCTTCTCGTTTTGTCCGAGTTTGAAGTACATGTCGCCCGTGAACAGTGCCGCTTCGTAAAGCTTGGGGTCGGCTTTCAGAGCGCGCTGATATGCCTCGGCAGCTTCATTAAACTGTCCGTTGACGAACAGACTTTCTGCATCGCGCATTGCATCGTCAGCTTCCTTAACGGTGGAATATGTTTCATCGATGCCGCCGTCTGCCGGCAATCCCTCGAGCACTGACTTCAGCAGCGGTTCGTTCACGCCGAGATCCTGTGCTTTCACCAACCATCCCCGCGCCTCCATCCGCGTCTGTTTTCGGGCAGCGGGATCCTTGAGAAGTTTTACTTTTGCGAGCAATGCGAATCCATAAGAAAAGGCAAGCAGGCCGTCATCTGGTCGATCCTTGACCAACTTTTCGAGTAGCGGCAGAGCGACCGCTGGTTTTGAATCCTTCCAGAGAAGCTGTAGTGCGCGTTCCCGATCGTCTTCCGATGTAACCTGGGCCCAAGCCAGTGAGCAGAAACTCGGTGTGGCAAACAAGAGAATGGAAGCAAGGCAAGCATAACGAACAGCACGCGGGAAGGAGTTGATCATAGAACCTCCTTGATTGAATGAGACGAGAACATGTCGGAGTCTAGGATTGCAATATAACTAAGTCAATGCAATGGTCAGGAACAAAAAAAGCGAGTCCCCGTCGAGACTCGCTTGAATTGCTCCCAGGTGTTTATCTCTATCAACTGAATTCAGAGTTTCGTTCCAAGGCGGGCTGATATCCACCCTGGTTACGTGTCGTTGAGGTTTGTTGAGGCGAAGCCAACGAGCGAGGAGACGATTGCTCCTGGTCCTTTGTTGCTCCCTCCGGCAAATAATCACCGAGAAACTTCTTCAGTGAAGCAATGATTGCAGGCACAACCATCGTCTTTGCCGTCTTGGCGACTTCCTGGATGAGATTGTTTCCTATCTCACCTACTTCGTCCTTCACGCGACCATATGCTGGGGTGCTTGTAAGCTTTTCGAAGAATCCAGGGCCAGTGTCTTCCCCGTAGCCATTTCCAAATTCGCCGCGCCTCGGCGATTGTTGTTGCATGCTCGGACTTGCCTGACTCAACACAGGTTGCGCCGCATAACTCCGATAATCGGCGTCGTAATAATCGCGGCCGCGTGGTTCATCATCGCCAGTCACCATGTCCGCGACACGGCACCCGACCAGAAAGCCAACGCCGAGCGCTCCGACACTCCATACAACCGGACGTTTCTTGAATTGTTCACGCCAGTCGAGAGTGTCTTTCACTGCTTGTACCTGATGCGCCACAGTCTCTTTAATCTCGGAGACGGTGCTTGAGATAGAGTCGCGAGCTACGCCCATTCGTCGCTGAAGTTCTTCTTTGGAGAGGTCTTCAGTCGACTGCTCTGGAGCCCTAGCCAATCCTAAAGTTCGTTCTTCAGCCATTCCTTATCCTTTCTCAGTTCTTGAACTGATCTGGTTGGTACCAAATCCTGCTTAGCCAACCGGCTCTTGATCGCCATGACAACAATTCCGCCGACCAGGAGATAAAAGAGTCCGGTTACGACGAAACCGAGAGCGTACGCTGCCGGCTGACTTAGATTCGTTTGTGCGAAGAGGATGGAGACACCAAATGCCACCGCGACGTTCAGTAGCGCGAAGCCGATGAGTGCCACTACCGAGGCAACGGCTATCGTGACTGCGCCGCGAATGTAAGCGTTTGCTTCTTCCTTGATCTCCACTTTGAACAAGGCAAACTGCGAATTAATCAACTGCATTGCATCGTCGCCCAAGCGACTCAGCAAGTTGGGCAGCCCATCCGTTTCGGCTTGATTGCCATTGTTAACAACTAGACTCGTCCTTGTTGCCGCCATGTTCTTAACTCCCTTCGTTCGCTCTTTGACTATCGACGGCTGCCGCGCACGAGTAAGCCGAGCAGCAAGCCAACGCCGGCGGAAATCAAAATCGCCTGACCGGGATTCTTGCGAGCATATTCTTTTGCGTTCTCAGCTACCTGACCGATATCGGCGTTTTGTAGGTCCTTAAGTTTGTCGCCGACGACCGAAACTTTGTCAGTCACGTAATCCTTCGCCTGTGTGGCGACTTCGCTGACCTTCTTGCCGTAATCCTGTGCTGTTTGTGAAAGGGCTGCTGCGGTACCAGTTCCGCCCCCAGTCGAGCTTGTGCTTCCGATGGTGCCGGGTGTTGCGCCAGCTGATGTATTGCCAATACCTGCGCCTGCAGGTTGATCGAATCTATTTTCTGCCATAGCAAAATTTCTCCTTAACTAGATCTAGACCTTAACAAGGATATTGTTGGAGCAATAGACGTGCCGACATCGAGGCGTGAATTACCCGTGGATTAAGGGAGAATTGTGTGTGCTCGCGTGGTTTTGCTGCGAAAAGCGTACAAGCGAAAGATTTGCACAGATCGGGATTCGTACGCTCGTTAGTCCGTAGTCAGTAGTCCGTTGTCAGTTGTTTTTGGGGAGTTATCCGGTGCACACAGACAACGGAGATCTGCAACTCGCAACTGACAACTGACCACGGACAACTGACAAATCTGAAACCTCGCGTTGCTTGACACCGTATAAAGCCGGATGGTAAGTAAGTACTTACTTTGACGGTGGGATCCCCAGCGTCCGGGCAACAAGGAGCGGAAAAACTAAACAACGTGAGCCGACCAATAACCACCCCCAACGAACTATGCGTGCCAGGTTCCGCCAGAATGGCTGGCGAAGAGCGCCGCTTGCAGATCCTTGAGGTCGCCGTCCGCCTCTTTTCACAAAGAGGTTTTCGCGGCACGACGACCAGAGAGATTGCCCAGGCCGCAGGTGTCTCCGAAGCGATGGTTTTTCGTCACTTCGCGACTAAGGAAGAACTTTACGCAGCCATTCTCGATCACAAGGCCTTCTCAGGTACCAACTTCGAGCCTGCCGCGATGGCTGCCGATGCGATCAGTCGCAAAGACGATCGCGCGGTGTTTGAGTCGTTAGCTTTTGGCGCCCTGGAACATCATGAGAAGGATCCTGAGTTTCAACGGTTACTTCTCCATTCGGCGCTTGAGAAACACGAGCTGGCTCAGATGTTCTTCGATGAATTCGTGAGGCGCGTTTACGAGTTTCTAGGTGGATACCTTCGCGACCGACAGCGTGAGGGTGCACTAATCGAAATGGATCCCGCGATCGTGGTGCGCGCCTTCATTGGCATGGTTATGCACCACTCACTCAACAATAACCTGTGGGATCCACAAAAGCGCTTGCTAAACATTTCCAACGAAGAAGCGGCACGGAACTTCACAAACATCCTTCTCAACGGCATCACTACTCCGAATGGTCAACGCCGTGCGCGGAGTAGTTCAAGGAGGAATACGTAAGGACATGCAATCTCCCAGAAGCCTCAAATTTGCAGCTCTCGCCCTGCTGCTCGCAACATCCGTCGTTTTTGCGATCTCGTGTGGGGGTTCGAAAGCAAATGTCAGAAAAGATGAAACAGCTGTGGCGCCAGCGGCGGTTGAAGTGACCACTGCGGCAGCGATCGTGCGAGAGGTGCCCGGCTTTTTTGAAGCTACCGGCAGTTTGGCCGGAGACCAGCAAACCGATGTCGCACCGCAAACGTCCGGCAAAGTTGTCGCACTCGGAGTTGATATCGGCTCGTACGTGAAACGCGGTCAGATGTTGGTGAAGCTCGACGACGCTGAACTAAAGCTTCGTGTCGACCAGGCATTGGCCCAGGTGGAGCAAGCGAAAGCGGGCCTGCGCCAGGCGGAAGAAAAGATTGGGTTGCGACCGGGACAGGCTTTTGATCCAAATCGCGTAGCCGAAGTGGCCGCTGCAAAAGTGACACTCGATCTGGCTGATAAGAACCTGGTCCGCGCGGAAAAACTAATTGAATCAGGCGACGTGTCGCGGTCTTTCTACGATGAGCAGCGGGCGAAACGCGATCAACTCAGGGAGCAATATGAAGCAGCGCTCGCCCAGGCGCGGCAGAACTATGCGGGCGTGGCGGTCGCGCGAACGAATGTTTCGAACGCGGAAGCGCAATTAGCGTTGGTGCGCAAGAGTCTTTCATACAGCGTGATCTTTTCCCCAATCGATGGTTTCGTCGCAGAGCGAGTAGCTGACTTGGGTGAGTATGTATCTCCGCAGCAAAAAGTAGCGACCATCGTAAGAACCAATCCGCTCAGAATGCGCATCGACATACCGGAGCAGGCGATACAAGAAGTGCAAGTCGGGCAAGCAGTTTCTGTAACGACGAGTGCCTGGCCCGATCGACATTTCAACGGACGTATCGCACGTATCGCCCCTAACGTTTCAGCGACGTCTCGAACTTTGACGGTCGAAGCAGAGATCGACAACAGGGATGGGGCACTCAAGCCCGGACAGTTCGCCACTGTCAGAATCTTGCAGGAGCGTCCGGCCCCGGTCGTTTTTGTTCCTGCTCGCGCGGTACTTAGTGAAGCTGGAGTCAGTCGAGTGTTTGTGATCAAGGATGGGCATGCGGAACAACGTGTGGTCCAAACGGGACAGACGGAGTCAGACCTGATCCAGGTGAAGTCTGGTGTGTCGAACGGCGAACAGGTGGCGACGAGCAACCTGGAGAAGCTCGGTGACGGGATGGCGATAAAGCAATAGTCTTTGGCCTTTGGCTTTTGGTCCGAATCATTTGTCATTTGAGAATTGATATTTGATATTTGAGATTTTCATCACTCACTTGGCAAGGCTCAAAATTTCAAATCTCAAATATCAATTCTCCAAAGACAAATGATTCGGACCAAAGACCAAAGACCAAAGACCAGAGACTAAAGGCTAAGGCCAAAGTCCAAAGACCAAAGACCAAACGTCATGCAAAAACTAGCTGAAATATGCGTCAGACGTCCGGTGTTCGCGACGATGTTGATTCTGAGTCTCACCGTCGTCGGGCTGTTCTCCTACAAGTCGTTAGGCGTCGATTTGTTTCCCAAGATCGATCTGCCGACGATTACCGTTACTGTCGTCAATCCCGGCGCATCGCCGCAGGAGATCGAGACGGAGATAACCGACAAGGTCGAAGGAGCAGTCAATACGATATCTGGTATCGATGAACTGCGTTCGACCTCTGTCGAAGGCGTATCGCAAATCTTCATTACGTTCCTGCTCGAGAAGAATCCTGACATCGCTGCACAGGAAGTTCGTAACAAGATCGATCTCATCGTTAATGATCTTCCCGTAACGGCCGAACAGCCGATGGTTCAGAAGCTGGATACAGATGCTGCTCCGGTTGTGCGCATCGCCGTGTCGGCCCCGCGCTCGCTTCGTGAAGTCACAGACATTGCCGACAAAAAGATCAAGCAACAGATCGAATCAATCAACGGCGTCGGTAACGTACAGATTATCGGTGGCCGCACTCGTGAGATTCAGATCTGGGTTGATCCCGACAAACTTCGCGCTTTCAACGTAACTGTCGCGCAGGTTGCTGACGCTGTTCGAGCTCAGAACATGGAGGTTCCCGGCGGCCGCGTCGATGAGGGCACGCGTGAGCTTACAGTCCGCACGATGGGCCGGATTGTTGAGCCAGCGGATTTCAACAACTTGGTGGTGGCGAATCGAGGAACTTACGCAGTAAAGCTCAGCGACGTTGGTTACTCGGAAGATGGAGCGGAAGAGCCGCGCACTGAGGCCCGTTTGAATGGTCAACCTGCGGTGACGCTGATTGTTTCCAAACAATCCGGGCAGAACACAGTGGCGATCGCCGACGCAGTTAAGGCTCGTCTTGCGGAGATTGGTCCTACCTTGCCGCCTGGATTCCGAACACAGGTTGTTGGTGACCAGTCGATCTTTATTAAAGCCTCGATCGAAGCCATTCAAACCCACTTGATCGAGGGCAGCATCCTCGCGGCAATCGTGGTGTTTATCTTTCTTTGGAGTTTTCGCTCGACAATCATTGCCGGTTTGGCAATTCCGACTTCGTTAATTGCCACGTTTGGGTTGATGGCGGCAATGGGCTTCACGCTCAATCAGATCACGATGCTCGCGCTGACGTTGATGGTCGGCATCGTTATCGACGACGCGATTGTTGTACTCGAAAACATCTTTCGCTTCGTTGAGGAGAAGGGAGTACCTCCATTTCAAGCGGCCATCGAAGGCACGAAGGAAATTGGCCTGGCGGTTATGGCGACAACTCTGTCGTTGCTCGCCGTGTTTCTTCCTGTCGGATTCATGGGCGGCATTGTCGGCCGGTTCATGTCGTCGTTTGGTCTAACGTCGTCGTTCGCTATCGCAGTTTCGTTACTCGTATCGTTCACTCTGACGCCGATGCTCGCTGCGCGACTAATCAAACGCAGTGACGACAAGAAGGAGCGTGCGTTCGAGAGAGGCACGGAACCATCTGATCATGGCTCGAAAGAATCACGTTTCTACCGTCCCATCGATCGTACCTACACGGCAATGCTGAAGTGGTCGATGGCCCATCGTTGGGTCGTTGTTGCGGCATGCGTGATCGTCATTGTCAGCATCGTGCCCCTTTTCATGTTCGTCGGTAAGAACTTCTTGCCCGTCGACGATCAAGCTCAATTCGAAGTGAATCTTCGCGCGCCTGAGGGCTCGTCGTTGGCGTCGACTGCTCAGCTAGCTGAACGTGTTGCCACAGATTTGCGCAAGTTACCCGGTGTAACAGACACGCTTACGACGATTGGTGGTGGCCAGCAGGAGTTGGTCAACGTCGCATCGATCTATCTGAAATTGGCTCCGGTTGAAGAACGAACCGCGAGTCAGCAGGACTTGATGGTGCGAGCGCGTACTGAGGTTCTCGGGAAATACCTCCAACAATATCCTGGTCAGTTACGAACGAGTGTCCAACAAGTCGCAGCACTGTCAGGCGGAGGCTTCCGGAATGCGGATATTCAATACGTGATCGGTGGTCCTGATCTGGAGCAGCTCACAAAGTATTCCGAGGCGCTGTTGACGAAGTTGAAGACAGTTCCCGACGTAGTCGATGCCGACTCCACCCTGATCACTGGCAAGCCGGAGCTCCGAGTTAATATCGATCGCGCGCGAGCAGCAGATCTTGGCGTCAGGGTTGGCGATATCGCGCAGGCGCTAAACACAATGGTAGCGGGCACAAAGGTTTCGACCTTCAATGCCGGAACCGATCAGTACAACGTTCGTGTGCGAGCTATTAGTGAGTATCGAGCGAGCGCGGAAGGCCTGAAGCGAATGATCGTGGCGTCGACAAAAGTCGGATGGGTCAGTCTCGATAACCTCGTCAAAACGGAAGAGGCGACTGGTCCATCTGCAATTGATCGACTAAACCGGCAACGCCAGGTGATGTTGTTGGGGAACGTTAGACCGGGCGGCTCGCAGGCGGCGGTTATTCAGAAGCTGAACCAGTTTGCGAAGGAGATAAACATTGATCCGTCGTACAAGACTGGACTCGCGGGTCGTTCGAAGGAACTTGGTCGCGCCGGTTACTACTTCATGTTGGCGTTCCTTCTTTCGTTCATCTTCATGTACATGGTGCTGGCGGCACAGTTCGAATCGTTTATTCATCCGGTAACGATTCTGTTGACGCTGCCGCTGGCGATTCCGTTTGGCATCGTTTCGCTTTTGCTGACGGGCCAAACGGTGAACATCTTTTCTGGCCTGGGACTGTTGTTGCTGTTCGGCGTGGTTAAGAAGAATGCGATTCTTCAGATCGACCATACGAATCAACTGCGATCCAAGGGCATGGAGCGGCTGGAGGCGATCATTCGCGCGAATCGCGATCGACTTCGTCCGATCCTGATGACGACCATCGCGCTCGTCGCCGGCATGTTGCCACTGACAGTCGCGAGTGGGCCAGGATCAGGAACCAATCGCTCGATTGGTGTTCTGGTTGTAGGAGGACAAACGCTCTGTCTGCTGCTCACGTTGCTGGCAGTGCCGGTTTTTTACTCGCTTTTTGATGATGCCGCAAAGAGCCGCGTCTGGAGTTGGTTGCGCTTAAGAATTAGTCGATTCTTCGGACGCGTGCGACACAAAGCGGCGAGCGTCGCTACATCTGTAACAGGAACAATCACCAGACAATAACTGATTCAAACCATCAAGCCTATGCAAGCTTTTCAAAAATCACTATTCGCAGCCAAAGCCTTATTAGTGCTGTTGTCGCTCTTAATCTGCGCACAGTCGCAAGGCTACGCTCAACAATCTTCGACTCCAACGCAGGACACTCAACAAACACCTACTCCGCCTGGGGTTACTGATTATCGGGCCAGGCAACGACCGCTTCCGGAGATGGCTCGAGTTGGTGTCGATCCTAATCGGCAAAGACCGCTGTCGGTGCGCGATGCGATTGCAATGGCGTTGGCGAACAACAAAGACATTGAAGTGGCGCGCACGGCAGTGAAGATCGCTGAGTTTGACCTGCTTGGCGGTCGTGGTCTATACGACCCGCGGTTTTCGACAACCGCATTCTACGAGCGCAACAAGAGTCCTATCGCGAGTTTTTTGAGCGGCGGTTCGAATGGCGCGAATACGCAGAGTGATTTCAGCGGGTCGGCACGGCTCGAAGGATTGAGTCCGAAATACGGCGGCAACTACATCATCGACTTTTCTTCGATACGCTTAACTACAAACAATCAATTCACCGCGCTCAGTTCTCAGTATCCGACTGCGCTAACGTTCAGTTATGTGCAACCGCTGGTTCGTGGTCTGAAGTTCGACAAGAACCGGCGTCAGGTTGAGATCGCCAAGAAGAACCTGGCACTTACAGATGCGCAATTCAGACAGAAGGCGATTGAGACGATCACGAACGTGCAACGCGCTTACTGGGATTTGGTGTTCGCACTCCGCAGCGTTCAAATTCATCGCGACTCAGTAAGAGTTGCGAGGAGTCAGCTCGAGCACAACAAACGACTGGTTCAGGAAGGCCAGCTGGCGCCGATCGACGTCGTTGCTGCGGAAGCGCAGATCACGACCTTCGAACAGAACGTTTACAGCGCGCTCGAAGAGGTCTCTAAGAGCGAAAACAATCTGAAGAACATGATTGCTGAAAATCAGCAGAGTGACCTGTGGCAGGAGTCGGTAGTTCCGACCGATCCGGTTGATCTGACAGTTCCGGAGTTCTCACTGCCTGAAGCTTTGAAGACCGCGATGGAGAACCGGCCAGAACTCCAGCAGTCGAACGTTGCGCAGGAGATAAATAAGATCGACCAGGCGTTCTATGAGGATCAAAAGAAGCCGGCCATCGATCTGGTTGGCACTTACTCTATGATTGGACTTTCAGGTGCGCTTGGGAATGCTACAAACCCGTTCGTGGGTTCGTCGGTGCAGCTTCGCGATGCTGTCAACAAGCTGTTGCGAAACGCCGGCTTCGATGAGTTGCCGGATCTGCCTTCGCAAACGATTTCACCGGAACTCGTGGGTGGGTTCTCGCAGTCAGTGCAGAACCTCTTGAGTAACCGCTATGGCAATTTGCGCCTCGGTGTCCAAATCAATCTGCCGCTTCGCAACCGAACGGCTGAAGCCCAATATGGTCGCTCATTAGTCGAAGGTGAACGAATCGTTGCTCAACGTGAGCAGCTGGAGCAAACGATCCAGGTTGAAGTGCGAAACGCGTTGCAGTCAATGCGCAGTGCAGAGGCGCGCTTGCAGGCAGCGGCTGCGACGCGCGCGGCGAACGAGCAGCAGTTGACTAGTGAACAACGAAGGCTCGACGCCGGTCAGTCGACCACGTTTCTCGTACTTGAGCGGCAAACGCAGTTGACCGCCTCGCGTGGCGCTGAATTGAGAGCGCAAACCGATCTGAACAAGGCGTTAGCAGATCTTCAGCGAGCGACTGGGAATGCGCTGACAGCAAACAGCGTTGTGGTGAGTGTGCGCTGATCGCGGGATTCCAAACTCAAAGCAGCTGTTCGGTGATCAGAAACGCGGCATAGACACCGAAGAGTAGCATCAGCGTTGTCAAAATGTACCAGGAGGGAAGCCTCGACTCACAAGCGGGACAGCGACGTCGAAACCATCCCACTTTGCGATCACAGTTTCGACACGTCACAGACGATTGTTCTCCTCAGGGGTTTTCAATGCGGCTTCTTTGTCAGTTGACACTTTTACGTTGGCCCAAAGTGGAAAATGATCCGAGAGCTTGATTTTCTTATCGATTCCGTAGGTCAGCACCTGAACTCCTCTAAGCCAAATCCAATCAAGTCGGAAGTCTATCGGGACTAACAACACGCGCGTGCTGAATGTAGATTGGCTGCCGAAGGGCGTGTGAAGTCCCGCGTCGCGAAAGAGCTTAATCGTTTTTCGTTCAGCATCTGATTCCCAGGTGTTGAGGTCCCCGACCAGAATCACCGGCGTGCTTTCCGGGAAGCGTTTCAGGTCCTCAATCAGCGTGTTCATCTGCTCGATCTTCTTGTCCATTGCAATGCGAGTTTCACCGTGCATTGAATAAACGCGGAAATCCTTCCCGTAGATTCTAACAGTTGCGCCTAGAGCGACGCGTCGTCTCTGATTGGGTCCATGGTGTGGCAGCACCATGCGACGAATGTTGGAGATCGGAAACGGACTCATGATCGCCACACCCGTCTCTTCCTCATCGTCGGGTTTCGCGGAGGGCGGAGCGGCCCACGCGTAATTGAAACCAAGGCCATCGGCGATGATTCTGGCGGTGTTTGCATGCCCGGTTCGTTTTCTGTTCCGATCAACTTCCTGCAAACCTAGCAGCACTGCATTGCCAATTTCCGGGTCTTCGCGGAAAAGCTTCACCAGTTTATTCAAATCCTCTCCAGCGCGATAACGGATGTTGTAGGACACAACCTTGATCTCGCCACTCGTCGGTGACATTTCTCGAAGTTTGGCGGGCGCGCCGGATTCCAGCAGCGACGAGTCGGCTTGTTCTGACACGCGTAAGTCAAATTTTGCGGGTGGAGCATATTTCTGAGAGACGACAACTACCCCTGCCAGCAACGGCAATGCGGCTATCAGCACTGGCTTTAACAAAAACATTGGTTTCCCCTTGTCACGCTTAGATAATTAGTCTTAATCCGTCGGATGCTTCGATCGTTTCGCCCTGCCACAGGCGTCCGGCTTCGGCGGCAACGTTGAATTGATCCCACTCCGGATACAGGTGCGTCAATACTAGGATCTTAGGACCACACGCCGCCGCGATTTTCATCGCATCAGCTAGCTCCAGGTGCGTCTCGAGCGGTTTATTCTTTCTGAAAGAGCATTCCAACAGCAACAGATGGGCCGCGCTGCAAAACGGAATCAGCTCTTCGGCGAAGCCGGTGTCTGATGTGTAAACGATAGTCTTGCCGTCGGCGTCTGTTAAGCGCAGCGCCAGACTTTCTTTTGTGTGCGGCGTTCCCATCACGCGGGCCGAGACGTTTGGAGCCAATTCAATCTTGTCTTCAGCAGCAACTTCCGATAGCTCGACAGGAAAGCGCTGGTCGAACAGCTTAAAACTGTTGGTCTCGTTGATTCGTTCGAGCGTTTGGCGAAGTCCTTTCGGTCCCAGGATCTTTAGTTTCGCGGTTCGCGCTTCGGTTTGTGGCGCCCACTTCATCCCAAACAGCAATGCGAGCAACCCGGCAAAGTGGTCCCAGTGATAATGACTTATCCAAACCAGGTCGAGGTTGGGCCAATCAAGCTCTTCCTCGGCCATTCGATGCGGCGCGTCGGGGCCAGCGTCCAATAAAATGCGAGTACCGCCGGTGGTTTCGAGCCAATACGAAGCTGAAGCCCGTTTCGCATGAGGCACAGAAGTTCCTGAACCTAGAACGACGAGTTTCATCTCGCAAATGTTAACAGCGTTTTTACCCCGGGGTGTCGGCATGAGCGTACTCTAAAAAGATCGCAGGACTCAAGCCAGTTTTGATAGGTTTCGATGTCCGATGTGTTTCAACTTGTCGTTGAGCTGCGACATAACTCAACACAGTGGCAAAGAGTCAGTACCACCTCGCGGTAGCGGGTGGGTGCGAAGCCTAGACGTCTGCAATTCGGTACCGTTGGCGGTAGCGGATGGCCAAAACTCTAGCGGCAGTAGAGATAGCAAATGACAGCAGCACTACGGAACTGAATGCTTGGCTTCGCACCCACCCGCCACCGCGAGGTGGTACTGACTCTTTGCCACAGTGTTGAGTTATGTTGGCCAAGCTGCGCTTATCGTACATACTTGACCGTCCACGGAGCTTTGCGCTAAACCTCGGCAATCAAAACATGACGACCACAAATCAAGAGTTCGATGTACTCGCGGTTTTTTCTCATCCTGATGATGCGGAACTTTCCGTAGCTGGGACGCTGCTAAAACTTAAGTCGTTGGGTTATCGCATGGCAGTTTGCGATATGACACGTGGCGAGATGAGCACGCGCGGTACTCCTGAAATTCGAGCTAAAGAAGCCCTCGACGCAGCGGCTATTTTAAGAATCGACGCTCGACTTAATCTTGATCTCCCTGATGGTCACTTGTGGCTGACAGAGGAATCACGCACTGCGATGGTGCGCGTAATTCGCAGACACAAACCCAAAGTGATCCTGACGACGCATTGGGACGATCCACATCCCGATCACGCAAGCACTTGTCGGATCGTTCGGGAGGCAGCGAGGCTCGCAACCATGCGCCGGTACGACGAAGAAGCAGCACTGCCGCCGGTTTCAATGCCGGCCATAATGCATTCGATGTTCACGCGCAACGTCGTCCCGTCGTTTGTCGTGGACGTATCTGATTTTGTGACTGAGAAGATGAAAGCCATCCGCGCGTATACATCGCAGTTCTTTAACGAGAAATCATCCGAGCCGGAGACAAGGATCAGCGAGCGCGGATTCCTTGAACAGATCGAAGTGCGGATGGGATATTTTGGTTCTTTGATTGGCGTGAATGCGGGTGAAGCGTTCTATGTCCGCGAAGCGCTGAACGTAGATGATCCGGTTGCGTTATTGACGAGGCCGATGAATATTTATTCGTGATTCAGCTCTTTGATCTGCGATCATAGATTCCCACTTGGCCTCTTCACCGGTGGCGTAGCTGGCTTCGTCGGATTCAACACCGCCCGTGCGATTGCGATTGTCGCAACGGCGCGCGGACCCTCACCTTGAAATCCTCGGGCTAGTTCAACCGCTCGTTCGTAGTCTCTATCGGCCAACGTTTTAAAGATTCCTGCAACATCAAATTCGGCCACGTTGTGATCTGAAATAGAAGACTGGTTCTTGCTACTGAACTTCAGCACAATTATTCCGTCTTCACCCGTAAAAGCTTCTGCTGAATTGGCAGCCTTAACAGCGTCGAACGTCGCATCCCAGACACGACCAGGATCTATCTCATTCAGTGCATTCGCGACCGCCAGCAGCGCGCGCGGTCGGTCTGCGTCAGAGCCGTCGATCCGTCGAGCTTCGGTTGCGGCTTCTTCGACAACATCCAAGGCTTTTTGGCGATCGGTTTTCAGCAGCCCTCGAGCGGCATACGACAAGATCCACGCCTTCACCACATGCGTCAGATCTCCGTTCGAGGCCAGTTCGAGCAGACGTTCCACCTGTTTTTTCTCGACGAAGTGAATCGCTAATGCTCCATCTACGTAAGCTCCCAACTGATTGCGCAACTCTGGGTCTTCAATCTTACTGACGAAATCACGAGCGCGAAGATCATCGCGGGCGAATGAATTGTACGCCAACTGAATGTAGAGTGCGTCGCGCTCGGCAGAAGTTTTCGCTCGGTCAATTCGGTCAAGAAGTTGTTGCTCGCGATCTTCGGCAGGCGTCTCCGGTCTAACTCCGCGTCGCATCCATTCATCATCGCGACGCCTCGCACCGTCAGAGACAACCGCATTAAGCGCTTCCACTTGATTGCGGATGCTCTGAGACAGCTCCGGTGAAGCAAATTGTTCGAAGAAGGGAAGCAGGCGTTTAATCACCAGATACTTTCCGTCAACGCTCGCCGGTCCCTGTTCTTGTCCCGGAGGTGGTATAGGTCGCAAAAGGATTGCGGCCGCCGTGTTCAAAAAAGCGGTTCTTAATTCCGGCGATACAGCTGCCGGTTCGATCTTATCCGTAGCCTGAGAAGTGTTGAAGCCCCCTCTGTCGCTGAAGGTGATCATCAGATGTGGCGTAAAGATGTACGAAGAAAGAAGAGAAACGGTGTTCGCGTCTGCCTGCGGATTCATCGCTTGCTGCGCTAACATTGCGCTGTAGCGCGCGTCAGCAAGGGCCGGGTTGGCTTCTCTCACGTATGAGAGGAAGTTGATGATTTCCGGCGTGACTCGTCCCAGAAGTGGCTCGACAAATTGCAACGCTCGTTCAGGATCACCCGAGGTGAGTAGTTCGCGCGCAACTCCAAGTCGCTGGCTGTTTGCATCTAATGAGCGGGAAATACTCTCTGCTGCTTCTTGCTTCTGCGTTTTCAGCTTCTCAAGGAATTCCTCACTTAAGTTCGTGTCGTGATGCGAAACGAGGCGCAACACCTCTCGTCGAAGGTTTGGCGGAAGACTAAAACCATAGGCTCCCCCGGTTTTAGCACGCTGCTGAGCGGCGTCTTCTTGTAACCGTCGCTCACTTTCCGTGTCGGCAACTTCCGCCGCTTCCCACGCCTTGCGAAACATCGTTCGCGCTTGTTCGGAGTCAACACTCCAAAGCGTATCCGCAATTCTCGCTAGTGAGCGTGCGCGCAACGGTTGATGGCGAAACGTGCGGGCATCTACTGAGAGGGCGATTAACAGCGACCGCGCCTGACTTCGACGCTGTCGCGCGACGCGTTCGGCATCCGGATCTTTAGCGACTTTCGCAGGAGCGGCAGCAGGTTTTACTGGATCGGTTTGCTTTGATCCACTCGGCTGCGCGACGGCGGTGAACGTGGCAGCGATGAAACACACGAACAGCAGGAAGGGGCGGCATACACAATTCATGAGAAGCTCCTGAAACGGAGAGTCGTGGTGGCGGAAGTATACGTTTGGCTAGTGCCAGTTGTCACCGACAAGACATTGCAGATTGTTGATTGAAGATTGCGCGACGCGGGTACTTTCAATCTTCAATCTTCAATCGGCAATCGGCAATCGGCAATAACCACGCTACGGCGTGTTCGCTGAGGCTGTAGCTGGCTCTCGTTTTTCCAGCACTGAACGCGCAATAGCCAGGGTCGCGACGGCCCGTGGAGCCTCGCCGGTGAAAGTTTTGGCGATCTGAATCGCCCTGAACAGATCGTTTTTTGCGAGCGGTCGGAACGCAGCAAGCAGATCGAAATCAGCCGCAGTTGCATTCTGGAAAACAACCATCTGGGGCGTTCGCAGCATTGAAACAATTCGACTGTCTTCGCCGGTAAATTTCTCCGCACCGTTCGCAGCCTTCACTGCCTCATTAAGGATTTCCCATGCGCGAACCTCGTCGAGAGTCACAAATCCGGCAGCAACAGCGGTGAGGGCGCGCGCACGATCTTGATCACCCTGACTTATCCGATGTGCTTCAGCGAGTGCACCCTCAAGCAGTTCAACCGCACGTGTCCTTTCAGATCGAGCAACTAGTTGTGCGCCTCTCGTGTATGCCCACACACGCTGAATGCTGGTCAGTTCCGCATTCTTGGCCAGGCGCGTAATTTCATTCACGTCTTTGTTTCTGATCGCCGCCTGAGTCAATTGAAAGTCGGTGTAAGCTTTGACCTGTTTCCGCAGTTCAGTGTTTTCTATTTTGTCGACGAGTTCCTGACCGCGAGGGTCGCCTTTCTGAGTGAAAGCTACCGCGTAATCAGCATAGATCGCGTCGCGTTGATCGGGGGTAGTCGCGCGGTCGAGACGTTCCTGCATTCGTTCTGCTGGTTCGGATTGGGTGTCGTCGGGAACAATACCCCTCGACACCGCAGCATTCTCACCTCGTTGAAAATCCTGGGGCACATACGACGCGAGGGCGGTCATCTGCGTGCGAAGGCTTGCCGCAAGATCGGACGCGAATTGATCGTAGATCGGCAGCAGTCGTTTAATAACCAGATATTTCCCGGTGCGACCGGAGGTTGTATGGTCCTGGTCTGGTGCGGGCAACGGCTGCATTAGAATCTGAAAACCCAGTTGTAAGAAACTCTTGCGTAACGTGTCCGGCACCGTGGGCGGCGGCATCGGCTCGCCGCCGCGCAATTGATTCGAACCTCCATCACCTTCAAACGTCACGTAAAAGAAAGGAGTGAACAAGTAGGACGACAGTCCGGAAACTGTGTTTGCATCTGACATTGGATCTTGCGCCGCACGTGCGAGTAGTGAAGCGAATGCAGCATCGGCAATCTGTGCATTCTTCTGCCTTACCGTTGAAAGGAAAAAGATCGAATTGATATTGACCTTGTTCAGATCCGGTGCTGCAAATTGCATTGCTTTCTCGACTTCGCCTTCTTCCGCCAACCTTCGCGCCAACTGAAGTCTCTGCGACGAACCGAGATCTTGCCCGGGACCACGCCGTCGTTCAGCTGCCGCATCTTCTAATCGTTTCTGGTTTGCTTCATCCAAAATCTTTAAGAATTGTTCTCCTAATTTGACATCGCGTTTTGCGACGATGCGCAATACTTCCGAACGGATATCCGGGCCACCACGCAGTACCACGGGTCCACCGGCAGACGTTTGCCTCTTTTCCTCCTCCGCGCGAAGCCGGGTTGCTTCCGCGTCGGCGGCTTCGGCCGCGTCCCACGCACGGCGAAACAAGTCACGCGATCGTTCCTGATCGGTGTCCCACAAGATGTCTGCGGCGCGGGCCTGCACACGCGCGCGTCGAGTTTGATCTTTGAAACTGCGCGCCTCGTCGGCCAGGGACGTAACAAGTGAAATGGCTACCGTGCGGCGCTCCGTCGCTTCATCGTCGGCTTCTTCCGTTTTCGGTTTGGGTTTAGCCGCCTGGGGTTGTTTCTGCTGACCCGCGGTTTGTGTTTGTGCAAGCAGCGGTGTGAACGGGCTGGCGACACCAAGCACCAGCAGACTGATGAGCAGACGAGCTAGCATAGAGTTCTCCTGAAGGACGGCAACGCGGATGGATATAGCCGGAACTTACACGCCGTGAGAATGAATCAGTTCCAACTTGTGAAGAAAAAAACATTGGCCATATGCCAATTGCCAATTGCCATTTTTCATTGGGTTACCAAACAAGTCACTGCGGCATACAGAAAGTCTTAAATGAGAAATGGAAAGTGGCAAATGATATATGACCAATGATTCGTTACTTAGACAGCAACAACCTCAAGCTCCGGATCCACTTCCTGCTTGAGCATCCCTTCGATTGCCATCAATGTTCCCGTCAACGAACTGGGACAACTGCCGCAGGCTCCCTGATAGCGAATACTCAAGGTGTGATCCGTTAGGCCGAGGACCTCGAGATAACCACCGTCACCCATCAATGCCGGCCTGACTCGTTCATCCAGAATTTCGTTTATCTTCCCCAGCCGGGGATCGTCGCTCGTAACTGCCGCAATCGCTCCGCCAACGGCAGCGGCCGCGGCCGCGGCGGCCGGAGCGTTAACTGCTTCCGCAGCACGAATCGGGACCGCGAGTGCTGGCAGCAGATCATCCCAGTCCGCTTCGTCAACTTTTTCGACGGTGATCATTCGATCCATGTAGAACACTGACACTACATTTCCCACGTCAAATAGCGACTTCGCGAGCGGATCGTCAACCGCCTGGTCGGCCGAACCGTACTGCCGCGCCACGCCATTGCTAACCGGTTCGCGGAGGATGAACTTCACGGCATTTGGATTTGGAGTCTCTTCAATATCACTAATTTTTGGCATCAATAACTTCCTTTATGGCCCATCGGCGTTCGCCGATTATGACTCGTATTTTCGCCCTGCATTATAGCGGTTTTTCACACGTATCACAGTCCGCGCCGCCACCTGTTCGCCTGTCGTTAACTTCGGGTTAACTCTGCGACACAAGAAAAGTAAACATTCGTTGCAAGAGTTATTGCTAAAAGCACGGCAATGGGCTTATACTCCGTGCCCTCACTGGACCCCTCTCAAAGATGAGTCAAGTTGAGATTGAGGCAGGCGATAAGCGAGGGTCGCCTGCCTCTTCATTTTTGCCGAGGTCTTTGGTTTTTGGGTAACGCAACTAGAGAACGGGAGCGAAGCGACCGATGTCAACACATCAAGCACTCAATCTACGTTGACATCGGTCGCTTCGCTCCCGTTCTCTAGTTGCGATCGACATGTGACTCTTTGGTCTTCTGCGGGTCAACTAGTATTCTGATCGCGATCGAATATAACAGTAATCGAACTAGTCGAAGACCAAAGACCAAGACCAAAGGCCATCCCAGTGAACATTGGCATCACGGTTTATCCGACGTACGGTGGTAGCGGTATTGTCGGTTCCGAGTTGGGTAAGGAGCTCGCCCAACGTGGACACACCGTCCATTTCATTTCCTCCGCCTTACCAACGCGACTTACCGAACTCAATGAGCGCGTGCGATTCCATGAAGTCGAGATGATGTCGTATCCACTCTTCGAGCATCAGCCTTACACGCTCGCGCTGGCGACAAAG
>DATJKB010000088.1:0-3281 GCA_035491875.1 Pyrinomonadaceae bacterium
TTTGAGCGGCTCGCCTTTGTTGCAGAGAGCCCAGGAAAAGCCTTATTCACACCATGGAAGAATACTCCGACCGAACCCCCAACGATGTTGCCTGGTATCCGATGGTACCGATCCGCGATGTCGTCATATTTCCCTTTACTAAAGTCGCTTTCAAGATCGGACGGTCGGGTTCTGTGCGCGCCCTTGAGCAGGCGCTCGCAACTGACCGAACAATCTTTCTCGCGACTCAGCACGATGCGACAGTCGATGAACCGACACCTGACCAAATCTACGGCGTCGGTACGCTGGGGCGGATTCTGCAATCGCAGAAACAGGAAAACGGTCAGATCAAGGTTGTCGTTGAGGGACGTGAGCGAGCGACGACGGTCCGCGTTGAGAACACTGATGGAGCCTTCATGGCTCTCGTGCGACGCGCACCAGTGGTTAATGAAGAAGGAACTCGTCTTGATGCCCTGATTCAAAAAGTTGGACAGCTCGTCGAACAACATCTGAGACTGGCGCCTGACTCTCAAACCGATGCATTGCAGACCGCGTTGCGTAATCAGGAGCCCTCGCATCTTGCTGACGCACTCGCGTCGCAGCTAAGAGTTTCTGTCGAAGACAAGCAAGGACTGCTGGAGATCTTTTCGACGCAGGCTCGACTACAACGTCTCATTGACCTGCTGGAAACAGAAATTGAAAAGCGTCAGCTTGATCGCACCATCCAAACTCGTGTGAAGCGCCAGATGGAGAAGGCGCAGAAAGAGTATTACCTCAACGAGCAGATCAAGGCGATCCACAAGGAACTCGGTCGCAAAGACGAAAAAGCTGAGCTTGAAGATCTGAAGAAAAAGATCGAAGAGGCCGGCATGACTGAAGAGGCGAAGGAAAAAGCGATGCAGGAACTGCATCGTCTGGAAGCCATGCCTCCGATGTCCGCTGAAGGCACTGTCTCAAGGACTTATATCGACTGGTTGCTCAGTGTGCCGTGGAAACAGAAGTCCAAAGAGATTAAAGATCTGACGAAGGCCGAAGAGGTTCTCAACGAAGATCACTACGGGCTCGAGAAGATCAAAGAGCGGATTCTCGAGTATCTCGCGGTCAGACAGTTGGTGAAGAATCCAAAGGGTTCAATTCTCTGTTTCGTTGGACCTCCGGGAGTTGGCAAGACCAGCCTCGGCAAGTCAATCGCTCGCGCAACTGGACGCAAGTTTGTGCGTCTCTCGTTAGGCGGCGTGCGTGATGAGGCTGAGATTCGGGGTCATCGTCGCACGTACATCGGTGCACTTCCAGGCCAGATCATTCAGATGATGAAGAAGGCGGGAACCGTCAATCCGGTTGTCCTGCTGGACGAGGTCGATAAGCTCGGTGCAGATTTCCGCGGTGACCCGAGTGCTGCTCTGCTCGAAGTTTTAGATCCTGAACAGAATCACACTTTCCAGGATCATTATCTCGATGTGGAATACGATCTTTCGAAAGTTTTCTTCATCGCGACCGCAAACGTGCTACACACCATCCCGCCCGCGTTGCAGGATCGTCTGGAGATCTTGAGACTCTCGGGTTACACCGAACGTGAGAAGCTGGAAATTGCCAAACGTCACCTGGTCACGAAACAGGCTGACGGAAACGGACTGAAAATCGAACAGATCGATTTCACCGATGAAGGCATTCTGGAAATTATCCGTCATTACACCCGAGAAGCTGGCGTAAGAAACCTCGAAAGAGAAATTGGCTCATGCTGTCGCAAACTCGCGCGCAAGTTTGTTTCAGAACAGCCTAGCGAAACCACGAAAGATGTTGTCGATGCCCAACGTGTTCAGGACATGCTGGGTCCAATCAAATTCCGCCAACAAGGTGTAGCAGCGCAAAGCGAAGTGGGTCTGGCAACAGGACTCGCGTGGACCGAAGTCGGCGGCGAGGTTTTGCAGATAGAAGCGACTTTGACGAAAGGTCGCGGTGGGGTAATGCTGACCGGCAAACTTGGAGAAGTGATGCAGGAATCTGCGCAGGCAGCGCTAACGTGTATCAAGGCACGCGCTGAACGTTTGGGAATGAGTCTCGACTTCATTCGGAAACGCGATCTGCACATTCACATTCCGGAAGGCGCCATTCCAAAGGATGGACCATCCGCGGGCATCACGATGGCGACTGCCATGGCGTCGGCTTTGTCCCGCGCTCCCGTTCGTAAGGACGTTGCCATGACCGGCGAGATCACTTTACGCGGCAAGGTGCTGCCGATTGGCGGCGTCAAAGAAAAGCTGCTCGCAGCTCACCGCTTTGGTATCGAGACAATCATTCTGCCCAAGGAAAATGAAAAAGATCTACCCGAAGTGCCGGAAGAGGTTCGAAATGCGCTCTGCGTTAATCTGGTCGAAACGATCGATGATGTCTTAGCGCTTGCCCTCGAAGACTCCTGCCCGACAGAGGAAGCGCCGGATGAGCGACCGCCTCTGTGGAATACCGAGCAGCCTTCGCAAGGAATCCAGACGAGTTAAGCCCGCAGAATTCAGGAGCAGGAGCAGTAGACCGCAGCAGGATGTTTTTCCTGCTCCAGTCTACTGCTCCTGCCCCTATCTTTCACACACAGGAGACCCATGAGCAAACAAGCTGAAGCCGATCTGATTCTGAAACTTTATGAGCTGCGCCGCGAGCCCGTAATGCGCGAGGCCCGGGGCTGGTTCGCCACATTCAATCCGAAGTCGATTGACGACATCAGTAATGTCTTGACGAGCGATAAGAGTGGTTACTACCGTATGGTCACTTCTTATTGGGATATGGCCGCGTCGCTCGTTAACAACGGCGCAATTGATGCGCAAATGTTCAACGATGCGAACGGTGAACACGTGTTCATTTACGCTAAGGTGGAACCGTTTCTCGCCGACATCCGGGCGCAAGGCAATCGACAGTTTCTAGTGCATCTGGAAAAACTGGTTAAGGAAATGCCTAACATCGAAGAGCGTTTGAAATATGTTCGCGAACGAATTCAAAAGCTCATCGAAATGGCGCAAATGCGTGCGGCCGCAAAGGCAGCCGAGGCTTAGGCCGCAGATGTTGGCAGATCGCGAGAGAAGGAGCAGTAGCAGTAGGCAGGTGCAGCATTCGAGTTGTCTCTGCTGCTCCTGCTTGCGGCTCCTGCCCCTGAAAGTAGAATGAAGGTCACAAGCGCGGAGTTTTTGAAGAGCGCTTTCAAAGAATCGGATTGGCCACGCGATTCGCGGCGCGAGGTTGCTTTTCTCGGCCGCTCGAATGTCGGTAAGTCGAGCGTGATCAATTCCCTACTGGGTGTCAGGAACCTTGCACGC
>DATJKB010000089.1:0-4313 GCA_035491875.1 Pyrinomonadaceae bacterium
GGGCGTTCCGATCTGATTGCCCAATTGCATCATGTCAGTCCTGGAAACCTCATAGATGCTGACGTCCATCACCACTTCCGCACGATCTTTGTCGATGCTCTGCAGCAAGTCGCCGATCAAGCGTACATTCTCTGCCGTGTCGCGCACGGTCAAACTGTTCGTGGCATCATCAGGCACGACGATCGTGAGCGGCCGTCCAACAGAAGGCGGGATTGCCTGTTGGACCAGCTGCCTGGCATCCGTCGGCTTCATGTTCAAAAGGAAGAAGGTTCTCAGCACGAGTTGCTGATAGAGGGCTCGACGACCCTGATCAGCAACCAGAATCGTTCTGCGGCTCAGCTTTTGGAAAAACAACCCTTCCTGAAGGAAGATAAAATCGAGCGCCTGCGCCGTGGTCACATCACGGAGATTGAGGTCGATTGTTCGTGCCTGCGCAAAGGAAGTTCGATCGAAGATGACGTTCAGATTCAACTGTTCCGCAAGACTACGAATGAAGGACTTAAGATCGCCATTGTAGGTGATTACGCGCAACTGTTCAGCATGCGGTGAAATGAAATCTTCGGGTTTCGTGCCAGCGCCTGGAGCAGACGGAGTTCCCGTTCCATTGCCATCTCCTTCGGCGACTTTCGTGGTGCGGCCTTCCTTGACGGCTTGCAGACGAAGCATACGCTCCATCTCGGAGACGGCAAGCTCATTCACCGGATCGTATCCGTAAGCCTGACGGAAAGAGTTGTAGGCACCAACGAAATCTCCTTCCTCCGCCAGCGCTCGTCCTTGCTGCATGTAGTGCTGCGACGCATTGAAACTGGCGCGGCGGAAATGCAGCTGATACTCCATATTCGATGGGTCGGCAGCCAGGGCGAGAGTAAATTCTTGTGCGGCTTTATCCCACTGCTGAGCATACTCATAATCCATACCGCGTCTGAAGTTTTTCTCGCCCTTCTTGGCCAGCGCCGTAATGGGCAGTAACAACAGACTCAGCACAAGCACGATGGATGTAATGGTTCGTGTTCTCAAAGTTCTCTCTTGACGATCGATGTAGGAAGGTGGAAGCGATATCGGCGGGCGCCAATGTGGGCGTTAGCGGAGCAACGCAAGATCCGCTAACGCCCAATTACACGCAAAGCCTAAATTCCAGTTCCGTTAATAAACGCGAATGTTGAGGCCGCTGATTTCTTCGATGAACCAACGTGCGCAAACAAATGTGACCGCGCCAGCAAAACACGGGTGGTGCATTGATTGCGCGAACGGCAGTTAATGAAATGAATTTTTCGCGGTTGCTTATGGTGTGAGGCCAACTAAGCTTAGGAATGCGTTGATATCTCTAAACTGGGCCAGCAGTTTTTCAGAACCGGTGTGAGAGTAGATCTCTCGTCGCGCTCTTTAATCGTCAAGCATCCTCAATCGCCAATCAATATCTTGGCCTGTGACGTCGTGGTAATACTTTTTGAGAACCTGTTTCTTCTTCGCATCTTGTTCCCTGCGATAAGCGAGCACCACTGATTGGAGCGAGTGGTCCGGAACAACCGGCAGCCAAGCAAGACGATCAGCGGCGCCTTGTGCCTGCACAGCATCGCCATGAAGAAGCTGCTCAACAGACTGCGACACAGTCAGCTCGACTTGATAGCTGATTATCACCGGCACCCCGATCGCTATTGATGCCGCCAAGAGTGCACCCGCAGTTTTCAATTCGACTCGCGTGTGTCTCGATCGACGGAACGCCTTGACGGCATTTCGAAGGTACACAAACGCGGTTAAGAATGGAGTAAAGCCTGCAACTCCGATGAGAAGCACCAGACCGAAAAACGAAAACGGCAGAATCATCAATCCGACGACAGTCGAAAAAAGCGTGCCACCCATGAAAACGCCGCCAATGAGCGAGCTGTAGGGCTCCAAGTACTGTTCGAGAAATAGCCAAATCACAAGCACCGCAATTGCGACCGCGCTGAATAGATACGCAAACAACTGATAGCGGCCCAGGACTGGTTCGCCGATCATAAACCCACCTTTAAAAACAATCGGATCAGCCAAAAAACAAAGGACAGGAGCGGCGATTCCAAAAATAATGTCGAACACCATTTGCTTCGTCGTGCGAGTCGCTGTGAATTGTCGGCTCAGGAACGATGGTCGCGATTCAGGCTGTTCCGCTTGAGATAGTAGTGATCTCATTTCCAGTTACCTTTCTGGTGGAACAGACAGAAGCTCCACCACTTACGCTGCTAGTAAGAAAGGACAATGGTTGAATTCGCGCTAGCTCGGTTCTGCCACAGGATCGGAAGGCGCCGCCCCAGAAAACTTCTCGTTCCAACGAATGCGGCCGGTCACCTGCATCACGACAAACAGAGTGATAATCGCGCCGATGGTGATTGCCAGCCCCGTGAAGCCCTTCAGGAAAAACGCATACGAGAACATCACAAGGTAGATAAACTGGGCCAGTGCCGCCTCACGACTCGCGAACCTCATGCCCACTACCAGGCGCAAATACGTGATCACCAGAAAAATGGACACCGCCGCCGAGATTGCGAAGCTCGAGTGGATCGAAATGTGATCAACCAGATAGGCAAGCAATAGGTGAAACGAGAAGAATGCTGCGGCAAGAAAGAAATAGTTCATCGGGTGAAGCTCAATGCCGCGCATCGTGGTGATGATCAGCATCAGGAAGAAAAAGAAGAAGAGTGAAACGGGTGCGAAGAAACTGATCTTACCGGCCAATGGACCTGGCTGGATCTTCTCGGGCATAGCCATCGCGATCTGATAGCCGGAGAGAAGATTGTTGTAACTCCACGTCAGGTCCCATCCGTTATCCGTTTCAATTTTCTCAGACGGCGAAAGAGTGTTGTCAGGAAAATCGATGTCTTTGAAGTTCGTTGTCATGTGAAGGTTGAAATCCCGAACCTGGGCCACTTCGGTCGTGCCAAAGCTGTAGCGCCACTCGTTCAGACCTTGTGAGTTATAACCAACAGTCAATTGTGTTGTTTTGCCGACTGGGATCTTTACAAACGCGGTAGCCGCATTCTGTTTGCTTGTGAGCTCGACCGGATTACCGTCGACGTTGAATGTGAGGTTGTCGTAAATCGCCTGGGTGGTGGGAAACTTTAATTCGAAATCAACTGCCTCGTCCTTGTAAGACGTATTGCGAAAAGTATAGACACCTCTGAACGCCACTTTGTAAGTGCTGTACCAGAGGAGTCCCTTTTGACGGTGCTGCAGATTAAGATCGACGTTAACGTTGCTTGCTTCCAGTGGCAATTGGATCGTTCGCTGAGTCGGCACTTTCTTAATTGTCTTCTTGCCGTTCTCAACCGTTTCCTCATCCTTGGTTTCAAATACCGTGTAAGCAGCTGTCGGCGGCGCCTGGTTCTGAGCCGCACCCCAGGTTGACTCGACTCTGTTGTGTGATTCAAAGCCTGAGTTGTAGGTCCTGGAGAAGACCGTCGCACCGAGGATCAGCCAGGCGACAGAAGTACACATGAAGATGAATATGATTGCGATGATGCGTTTAGTCATACGCGACTCCTTTGGCAGTTGTCTGCAAGTCAGGGGCTGATGTGATCTGAGATTGTTTCTTCCGAACTGCGTGTGGGCAATGTGGTGAGCCACAGGAGATGTACGCGCCAGCTACATCTTAATTGCTCTTTCACGTATGCGGTCCCGTACCGTTGCATTAAATTAGACCTCTGCTTTTAGAGACTTGGAATTCTCCAGCTCAAAACGGGAACTTAGATCCGGGAAAGAACTGCGGCCAAAAAAGATGTGTTGTGCCAGCGGTTTCAGAAGAGGCGTCGCCAAAGCTCCGAAGCCCAGTTCAATCAGCGCTGGATTACTCAATGATGATGCAACTCTTCTGGCCCAAAGCCGTGAAGTGAATCTCGCTCGAAACTTATCTCCGGAGTACGCGCGAAGCACACCGGTTTCACCGGTCCTGAAGAACTCGGTGACTACATCCGCGGCGAACGACGAAAGTCGCATGCACGGATCCAGACCGCCAGCTGTCAACGGGGAAACGGCTCCAGCTGCGTCTCCTATTAACAAGCCTTGATCGTTGCTGATGCGCCGCAGTATGCCGCCTATCGGAATCCGGCCACCGCGCTGGGCCACTTCCCGGGCCTGGCTTAAATCGACGATGCGGGAAATCTTCGTCCGAAATCTGTTAAGTGAGGCGAGGGGGTTGAAGCGCGCCCTATAACCTGCGACGCCAACATGTGTATCTTCACCATCATGAGCAACCCAACCGATGTAACCTGGCGCCAACTCGGGATCCAAAAAGCAAAGGAGGCGGGGTGGCCCTTCGATACGCGCGCCGGTGAAGACTT
>DATJKB010000090.1:0-8565 GCA_035491875.1 Pyrinomonadaceae bacterium
GTACGCGGTCATCGCATGGCGAAGGCTACGATCGAGACTGCGTGCTGGGACCTTGAAGCGAAGAAGGCAGGCGTTCCGCTCTGGAAACATCTCGGTGGCTCGCAAAATGAGATTGCCTGCGGAGTTTCGATCGGTATCCAGGGCAGTCCCGAGATCCTGATCGAAAAGATTCGAAAAGAAGTCGATGCCGGCTATCAACGCATCAAGATTAAGATCAAGCCCGGCTGGGACGTGAATATTGTTGACCGCGTGCGACACGTGTTTCCTACTATTCGACTAACGGGTGACGCGAATTCTGCATACGCGCTCACGGATCTAAAATTATTTCAGGAACTCGATAAGTTTAATCTGATGATGGTGGAGCAACCGCTGCCTCACGACGACATCTTCGATCATGCTCAGCTCCAGCGACAGATTAAGACGCCGATTTGCCTCGATGAATCGATTACCACGCCGGCGGCAGCAAACAACGCCATCGGCCTCAGCGCTTGTCGCATCATTAACGTAAAACTTGGTCGCGTTGGTGGACACTCCGAGGCAAAGCGCGTCGAAGCAATTGCCCGCGCAAACCAGATTCCGGTGTGGTGTGGTGGCATGCTGGAGTCGGGAATCGGCCGCGCGCACAACATAGCGATGTCCACTCTCGCCGGATTCACTTTGCCGGGTGACGTCTCGGCGAGCGCGCGTTACTGGGAAGAAGACATCATCGAGCCGGCAGTCACGGTGAGTTCAAGCGGTACGATCACTCCACCAGACAAACCAGGGCTCGGATTCGACGTTGATATCGATCGCATCGAAAGATTGACAGTCAAAAAAGAGACGATTCGCAAATAGACAGTTCAGGGCAGCGCATGACGGTTTCATCAGAACTCATACTCAAACTACATAATTACTTCTCCGACCGACAGCCTCAAATAGAAGCATTCATTGCCGAACTCGTGTCGCAAGAGTCTCCGTCTGGCGACCACGCAGGTAGTCGAGCTGTTGTCGACATCCTTTCGCGAGCTGCTAGCAAGCTCCGGTGTGTGACTCAAGTGGAAAGGGTTGACGTTCCTGATTTTGGCGAGCATCTGGTCATACGTGCCTTTCAGAATAAACCTACAAGCGGTGGAATAATGTTGGTCGGCCATACAGACACGGTTCACGCGCGCGGCTCGTTAGCTCTGCGGCCGGTGAGAGTTGAAGACAATCGCATGTATGGACCAGGTACGTTTGACATGAAAGCCAACTGCGCACTCGCGCTTGAAGTTCTGCGCGGCTTTGATGAATTGGGAGTTACTCCCGACAACGGAGTCACTCTCGTGCTCACGTGCGACGAAGAGGTTGGTAGTTATTCAGGCTGGCCGTTGATGGAAACGATCGCAAAGAATGAAAATCCCAAAGCCGCGTTCGTGATGGAACCGCCGGGAAGTGGCGGCAGAGTAAAAACAGGTCGGAAGGGCACCGGCATTTTTGCGATTAAAGTTGAAGGCAAAGCGTCGCACGCGGGCCTTGATCCAGAGAAAGGCGCGAGTGCAATTCTCGAGCTGGCCCGGCAAACGGAGCGACTGCACGCGTTGAATCAAGCCGGCTCTGGGATAACCATAAACGTCGGTGTGATTCGTGGTGGAACGAGATCCAATGTAGTCGCAGCGGAAGCGGAAGGTGAAATTGACGTGCGGTTTTCAACCGAGGCGGAGTCACAGGAAATTGAACGGATCCTCACGACGCTGGCACCGATCGACGATCGTACGAAAGTGTTTGTGTCGGGCGGAATCAATCGACCACCTTTGGAACGAACGGCGGCGGTTGTCGAGCTTTTCCAGAAAGCGCGGACGATCTTAAGCAGAATTGATTTTGATCTCGGCGAAACTCAAGTTGGTGGTGCATCTGACGGCAACTTCCTGGCGGCGCTCGGAATTCCAGTACTCGACGGGCTGGGCATCAGTGGCGACGGAGCACACGCCGTACACGAGCACATCGAGCTTGATGATATTCCGCGCCGGGCGACGTTGATTGCGGGCCTGCTGGCGACGCTGTGAGCCAAACAAATCATTGGTCATTTGAGATTTGACATTTGAGATTTGTCATTTGCTCCTTGTCACATAAACATCTCTGGTGACACTAAGGCTTGCTGAGCTATTAAGGCTTCGTGATGTATTAAGGCTGTGTCGTACAGAAAATGATAAATATCAAATCTCAAATAATATATGTCCAATGATTTCTTTCTTTTGTAGTTACTGAGAGTGTAGATGCTAATAGCGACCTGGAACGTCAACTCCATTATTGCCCGCCTTCCTAACGTCACCCGCTGGCTTGAACAGTCGAAACCCGATGTGCTTTGCATGCAGGAAACAAAGTGCACTGACGACAAGTTTCCCGTTTCAGAGTTTGAGAAGCTCGGCTACCAGTGTTTGTTGTTTGGACAGCAATCGTACAACGGCGTCGCGATACTCTCGCGCGGCACTTGCGATGCCAGTCAACGCGGATATCCCGAAGGCGACGAGGTGGTCCAATCGCGCTTACTCGCCACGACAATCAACGGCGTACGCATCGTCAACGTCTACGTGCCAAACGGCCAGATGGTTGGATCCGAAAAGTACGCGTTCAAGTTGGAGTGGATGAAACGTTTGCGATCATTCTTCGACACACACTATGAGCAGAAAACGCCGGTGTTGCTTTGCGGCGATTTTAACGTGGCACCTGAAGAGCGCGACGTGCACGATCCGCGTTTGTGGCAGGGACGCATTCTCTTCAGTGGTCCCGAGCGCGAAGCATTACAGCATGTGAAGGAGTGGGGCTTCACTGACGCGTTTCGGTTGCACCATGAAGCTGGCGGTTTGTATTCCTGGTGGGATTATCGTGCTGGTGGATTTCGCAGGAACCTGGGATTGCGAATCGATCATATCTGGATCAGCGAGCCTTTGGTTTCGACGAATCGTAGGACATGGATTGATACCGAACCACGCAAGTGGGAACGACCATCCGATCACGCGCCGGTTGTTGCTGAGTTTGCGATCTAAGAGTGGGTGCCTGGATCGATTCGCCAGTATCTGATCAATATGATACTGGGAGCGCGGACGTCCTCGTCCGCAAATGCGACGCAGTCGCACAGGGCGTTTCGCTGCGCTCATTGCGGACGAGGACGTCCGCGCTCCCAGTAAAGAGGTTGAATCTCTGTTACGTTGATTTACGGTGTGGGCGTGTTCGCTGGCATAAACGCGTACATTGTTCCGAACATCAAGTTAATGATGATGCAGACGATAATCAAGAGTGTCCAAATCATCATGATGTTCTTAATGCCGAGCTTGCCTGCGTTCATCCAACCCCAGATGAATGTCCAGATACCGCAGGTAACGATGCCGATAATACCGTGCACAACTCCCGCGTTCTGAAACTGCTTTATCAGCACCATGATGAAACAGATAAAGCTCAACAGGCTTAGTAGCATCGCGACGATCTGCATGGTTTCTCCAATCGGTGTTCAGAGTATCTAAGTCCAACGAGCGTTGTTAGTTTGATGTCAGTTCTGCGGTCTTTTCAGTGATGTCCTTTTGTGCCCATTCGTTATCGCGGCTCGCTTCACCAGCTTTCGATCGCTTCGCCGCTTTCATTCGCTGTACCAGCTCCATGTGGGTCGAGAAGTAGGGAAGGCTCTTACCAACTATTTCCTGCACAGAGTTGAAACCCTTATCAGCTAAAAACTTCTCAACACCTTCCTGTAACTCATCAACCATTGAAACGCCTTGAAGCATTACGCCGGTGCAGATCTGAACGGTTGAAGATCCCAGAAGAAAGAACTCGAGTGCATCGTGCGAGTTTTCAATTCCACCGATGCCACTAATGGAAACGTTTTCTGGGACACCAAGCGCGAGTTGACTCACCATGCGCAGCGCGATCGGGCGCACGGCCTGCGCTGAATAACCGCCCGGAACTGCGTAACCCTCTACGGTCGGCATCGGTCGCAACGTTTCAAGATCAACACCAATTACAGACAGAATCGTATTGATGGCCGAAATGCCCCTTGCTCCGCCGCGCACGGCTGCCAGCGCCGGTTCTCGAATGTTCGTGATATTCGGCGTCATCTTGGCCCACACCGGAATCTTTGAGACTTCCGTTACCCAACTTGTCACTTCCTCCGTCAGATCAGGATGTTCGCCCATCTCTGAACCCATCTTGCGTTCCGTCATGCCGTGCGGACACGAGAAGTTCAATTCAAATGCGTCAACTCCAGTGTCCTGGACCATGCGCGTCAATTCTTGCCAGCGACTTTTCTCGTACTCCTCCATGATCGACGCGATTAGAATATTGTTCGGATATTCCTTTTTGACCTGACGAAACTCGTCGAGCCACACGTCAATAGGCCGATCGGAGATCAGCTCAATGTTTTCGAAACCGATTACTTCGCCATTCGCGCGCGATCGTAATTTGCCATAACGCGGAACGACGTTGACTACCTTTGCTGATTCAAGACTGACGGTCTTGGCTACAGCTCCTCCCCAACCGGCATCGAACGATTTCGCGAGCACACGCGCATTCGTTCCTGGCGGTCCCGAACCAAGAAGAAATGGGTTGGGAAACTTGATGCCGTTGACGGTGATGGATAGATCCATGAATAGAACTCCTCAGACTATTGAAGATTGAAGATTGAAGATTGATGATTTCACGTTGCCAATCGACGATTGAGTATTGGAGATCGCCAATCATCAATCAACAATCTTCAATCATCAATGTCTTCAGTCGGCTACCAACGCCCCATACGAATCCGGTCTGCGGTCGCGGAAGAACTGCCACGTGTTGCGCACTTCGCGAATCTGGTCCAAATCGAGATCGGCGATGATCAGTGCGTCCTCATCGCGCGGAGCCTGGGCAATAATCTGTCCGCGCGGATCGCAGAAGTAACTCTGACCGTAGAACTCCCCGATGTCCCACGGTTGTTCGTGGCCTACTCGATTGATCGCACCGACGAAATATCCATTCGCGACGGCATGAGCGGGTTGCTCGAGTTTCCACAGATACTCTGACAATCCCGCCACTGTAGCCGAAGGATTGAAAACGATCTCTGAGCCATTCAATCCTAGTATCCGCGCACCTTCTGGAAAATGCCGGTCATAGCAAATGTAGACGCCGATGCGTGCATAGGCTGTATCAAACGCCGGATACCCAAGATTGCCCGGGCGGAAGTAAAACTTCTCCCAGAATCCCGGATTCACGTGTGGGATGTGGTTCTTGCGATACTTGCCGAGATACTTTCCGTCAGCATCGATCACTGCGGCCGAGTTGTAGTAGATGCCGGTGATCTCTTCTTCGTAAATCGGCACGATGATTACCATGCTGTGTTCCTTCGCTACCTCCTGAAGTAGACGCACAGTTGGTCCATCGGGAATCCGCTCGACCGCTTCATACCAGCGCGTCTGTTGCTCAGCGCAGAAGTACGGCGTGGTAAACACCTCTTGCATGCACAGAATCTGGACGCCTTGCTGACCAGCTTGTTCAATGAAGCCCAGGTGCTTTTCAATATTCAATCGCTTGATGTCTTCAATTGGTAGATCAGTGGGGGCCGCATTGGAACACTGGATGAGTCCGCATTTGACGATACGTGCCATTGTTTCAATCCTTTAGTTGGGTTCAACAGTTGGTAGTTTCAACTTCACTGCAAAAAGAATGTGCACCGGAGACGATGGGCATTTTATCTCATTGACCGAGAATATTAACCAGGCAATGTTGGGCGCGATGATTTTGGGTTTCTCTGTGCAACCTCGGTTTAGGACGAAGCTCTGAATGAATTGACGCTCTTCGGTGGCAGAACTTTCATTAGAATCAGGTAAGTCACACCGGCTGAACCAAACCCTACGAACCACGCGTAGTCGTAAAGCGGTCGTAGAACATGCACAACGAGTCCGATCCAGGCGAGCAGACAACCAATCAACGTTGCTAATACTGCGCGCCAGTTCCAACCTGCATTGTAAGTATATTCACCCTTAGTGCGATAAAGATCGGCCAGTTGCAAGCGTTTCTTTCGTACGAACCAATAGTCTGCAATCAAGACGCCGGCAATCGATCCAAGTCCACCGGAATAACCCACCAGCCAGGCGAAGATGTACCCGGATGGATCTGCAAGCAGCCGCCACGGTTGCATAAGGATGCCAATGATGCCGGTGATCAAGCCGCCGGTGCTAAACCCGATCCATTTAGGAAACGCGTTGGCGAAATCGTTTGCGGGGGAAACTACATTCGCTGCGATGTTCACCGCGAGCGTCGCGACGACAACAGTGAACATCGATATCGCAATCACAATGACACTCTGGAATTGACCGACAAGTTTCATCGGATCCCACAACTCGTCCGCTTTCATGTGTGGAAAGATCACTACCGCAGCGGAAGTGATCATGACTCCCATCGCCGCGAAAATTGTCATCGTGCTCGGCAGCGCTACAACCTGGCCTACAACTTGATCGCGCTGACTTTTTCCGAAGCGAGTGAAGTCAGGCATGTTCAATGACAGCGTTGCCCAGAAACCGATCATTCCTGTCAGCGAAGGAATGAACACAGGCCAGAACTCTTTGAACGAGTGAAACTTTCCTTGTTGGGTTAACAGGTAGCCAAGACCGTTCGCTTTCCATAGCGCCCATGCGAGGAGTAGGGCCGTCATTATCAACACAAACGGCGCTGCCCAGTTTTCGACTTTCCTCAGCAGATCCATGCCGCGATAGATGATGTAGATATTGAGGCCCCAGAATAAAAGAAACGATAACCATTCGGTTGGTGCATGACCCGCGATCGGACCCCCCAACAGGGTCTGCCATCCAGGGATCGTCGCTTTGAAGAGAGTGTTCAAAGCTTCACCACCAATCCATGCCTGAATACCAAACCAACCGCATGCCACAATCGCTCTCATTAATGCCGGCAGGTTAGAACCATAAGTACCGTAAGCGGCTCGCGCGAAGACCGGGAAGGGAATGCCGTACTTCGTGCCAGGGTGCGAATTCAACAGGATGGGGATTAAGACGATGGTATTGCCAAGCAGAATAGTTATCAGCGCTTGCCACCAACTCATGCCCGCGCTAATCAAGCCCGACGAAAGCATGTACGTTGGAATGCAGTGGGCCATGCTGATCCAAAGCGCGGCATAGTTGTACGTTGTCCAGTTGCGTTTGGTGATCGGGACTGGCGCGAGATCTTCGTTGAAGAGCGGGCTTCTGCTGATCTCGTGCCACGCTTCCGGGCGAAGCTCTACACGTCCATCCGGGTATTCAATAGATTCCTGCGACGACACTAAGTTCTCCTCATTTGGTAGCCGCCCCTACGAATTAGACAAAGGGGTTTGATTATTGAGCGCAATCTGATTTTCCGTCTGATCCACAAACAAAGAGAGACGGTACCAGCCGTTGAGTTAACTCTTTGGTGTTGTTCCAGACCTTCGTTTGACCGTAAGTCGGCTCAATCCAACCGAGTTGTGCCTTGCTACGCCAGGCGACTTCAAGTGCCCTTTCTTCACCTGCTCCAAGGAGATGTTCAGCTTCGTGAAGCAGAATAGCCGCGCGCTCGGTGTCGTCGACCGCCTTATCAAAAAACTCTGGATACAAGGTCACAATCTCAAAAGGAAAATTGGTTGCAGCGTACGCGTCACGGTGACCAAGATATTTATTCCACCAGCTATCCGTTGCACGATACCGGGTTAGTCGCTTCAGGATGAACGACTGCTTGTCAAAGCCTTTTGCCTCCACCACTGCGACGGCGCGCTCGACGACTTCACGTTGATCGTAACGGAGATCGTCAGACGTCACGAGCATCGACATGTAAGCGAGGAATAGAAGGACGATGGTGGTACTGATGATCCAAACTAGCCGCTTAAGTACACCGCGGCGTTTTGGAGCATCCTCGTCAGCTACTGCCTGCTCCGTTAATGATTCGCCGCAGCGTCGACACGTTTCATCCCTCGCGGCATTAACCAATCCGCAGCGCTTACATTTATTTCGATTCATTGCCCTGCGTAACTAACCCTGAGGTTCAACGACGCGTCGAGTCTTGCATAAACTTCTCTATATCAGTGTGAAGTTTACTCAACGACTTTTCGTCGATGTACATCATGTGTCCGGCTTCGTAGTAACTTGTAGAGACGTTCTTCAGAAGCGCTGGATCCAAACTGATGTGCTGAAGCGTGTAGTGCGCTGCGAAGTAAGGCGTGGCCATGTCGTAGTAGCCCATCGCCACAAACACCTTCAGATATGGATTGCGAGCGAGAGCGGTGCGCAACGCCACGCTGGTATCGACGTAGTTGTTGTTAGTGCCCCAATTCCATGGTGACGTAATGCCTCCACCGAGAATGTAGTACTCGAGATCGCTCTTGTATCCGAGTTCAGAGCGAACATAGTTATTGAACGTGGCAGTGTACGGCGGTCGGATCGCGGTTTCGCTCGCGTCGAATTCCGCGCTGTCAGTGGCCAGGTTCGCATCGTAACCTTTGAACCTGCTGTCGAGCCGGCCGATGGAACGCTTTTCGTTGCGCAGCAGTTCTTTGCGAAAGAGGTTCAAATTAACGCGCAGGTTGGCGTTATCGACGAATCGCGTTTCGAGACCCGTGTA
>DATJKB010000091.1:0-10767 GCA_035491875.1 Pyrinomonadaceae bacterium
GACCTGTCGCCGCTTTCCCTTTAAAGGCGTGCCTCCACCGCTTTCAAAGCGGCGACAGGTCGCCGCACTCCAAAGTCATTCCTCACGTAACGCGGTCATTGGATCAACGCGGGCTGCTCTTCGCGCAGGCAAGTAACCAGCAACGAGCGCGACCAGAAGCAGCAGCGCTGAAGCGATCGCAATTGTCATCGGATCGTTCGGCTTCAAACCAAACAACAGGGTCGCCGCCGTTTTTGTCGTGTAGAACGAAACGACTAACCCAAGCACGAGCCCTACGACGACAAGCGTCAAGGCTTCACGCAAGACGAGCCACAGCACGTTCCTCGATCCTGCGCCCAACGCCATGCGCACACCGATTTCGTTTGTACGCCTGGCAACCGCGTAGGACATCAGTCCATAGAGACCAATACACGCCAGCAACAGTGCAAGCACTCCAAAGAATGAGGCGAGTCGGGCAATTAGCTTCTGTTGGACCAATGAACGACCAATGTGCTCTGTCAACGAAACCACATCATCAATTGGGACGTTCGGATTCACCTGTTTGATTGCCTGGCGAATATTGGCGATGACCTGTTCCGGTTTACCATTAATCCGTACAACGAAGTTGGGCAACGATTGAGGCCTCTGCGGGTGCGGGTAGTACGCCATCGGACGAGTCTCCTCGGTGAGCGATCCATACTTGGCATCTTTCACGACGCCAACAACCTCCATTGACTCGTCGTTCGAACGGCCAATACTAAAGCGCTGTCCCAAAGGAGACTTATTTGGGAAAACGCGCTGGGCCATCAACTCACTGATGATGGCGACCTTCTGACTATTCGCGCCATCCGCATTAGTAAAATTCCTGCCAGACACCAGAGGAATGCCCATAACGCGGAAGTAATCGACACCGACTACATTGTTTCTAACGGTTCTCTGCTTTTCGGGAAGATCCTCACTCACGTTGGCCAGGCTGCTCCATTGACCTTGATTGAACACGAAAAAAGAAAATGCTGCGGCATCAACGCCTGGAACACGCTTCACGTTTTCTTCAATATCATGGAGTAGTACGGGTAATTTCGGATCGTCTTCCTTGTAACCGGTAGCAGAAGGATCCACTTCAAACCGAATGACATTCTCCACATTGAATCCGCTGGGAAGGCTTTGTAAATTTATTAGCGTGCGAACGAATATTCCCGCACCAACCAGAAGCAAGAGTGAAAGCGCAACCTGCGAGATCACCAGCAACTTTCCGAGTGGACTTTGAAAAGCATTCGCAGTACCTGAGCGGCCGCCGCTCTTCAGCGCATTATTTGGTTCAACGTGCGCCGCGCGTAATGCGGGCGCAATCCCAAACACAACCGCAGATAGCAACGAAGCAACGACTGTAAAGACGAGGATCCGTCCATTTGGAGTGACATCGATCGGCACTGCGTCTGGACCATCAGAGGCCATCAGCAGGAGTGTCCGGCTACCCCACCACGCAATGAGCACGCCGGCGACACCACCAACGGTTGCAATTAGGAGACTCTCCGTCGACAGTTGCCTAATCAGGCGCGTTCGACCGGCGCCGACCGCGAGGCGGATCGCAAACTCTTTCCGACGCGCAGCTCCGTTCGCCAGCAGAATGTTTGCGACGTTCGCACAGGCGATCAGCAAGACCAATCCCACAACGGCCATTAGGATTTTCAGTGAGAGTGAAAACTGAGCGCGGAGATCTGATAAACCTCTTCGTATGCTTGTGAGCTCCACGCGAGCGTTTTGGAGACCCTCCTGCTGTCTGGCGTTTGGCGGGTTGTTAGCAGCTGAGATCATCCACTGCTTGAAAAGCAGGTTCACATTAGCTTGCGCTTGTTCCGCAGTCGCACCGCTCTTCAATCTTCCAATCAAATACATCGATTGGAAACCATTGTCTTCACGACCGTCCCAATATGCGGGCGGAAGCTTCTTTTGCATTGCCAGGGGAATCCATAGATCTGGCGCTTGTCCGACCGTGGTGCCAAAGAACTCTTTTGGTGCGACACCGACAATGGTGTAGACGACTTCATCAATCGTGATCGTCTGACCAGCAGCGTCTAAGCTACCCCCAAGCCTGCTCTCCCACGTCGCGTTACTGATGACCGCGACGGGATGATTGCCGACAACTTGATCATCGGCATCAGTAAGTACGCGACCCTGGAATGCGTTGACTCCGAGCACAGGGAAATACGTACCAGACACCGGTTGCACAACGAACTTTTGGATGTCGCTAGTGGAACCATTTGTTTTGATACGGCCGTGGACTGTCCATGGAATACTCAACACAGCCGCAACGCCCTCAAAGTCTTGGGCGCGCTGTCGTACCTGTTGGTAGAACGGGAACGAAAACAGGTCCGTGCTTCCGCTCGGAAAACCGTTAGTTACTCCAGCTTCCTGGCCATTGCCGAACAACACGAGCCTGTCAGGTTCGCGAACTGGAAGCGACTTCAGCATTAAGGCATCGATCAAACTGAAAATAGCGGTGTTCGCTCCAATTCCAAGCGCGAGTGAGAGTACGGCCACGAGTGTCACGCTTGGACGCTTGAGCAACATTCGTACTCCGTAACGTAGGTCTTGAATTAGATTGGCCATATTCCTTCCTTGTTCTAATCATTTGTCATATGTCATTTGCCATTTTTTCATTTGTCATTTAAGAAAAGAGCCCAGAACGGCATTCACGATGCTGAAGATCGCGGTGTTCACTCCAATACCGAGCGCGAGAGTGATTAAAGCGATCGCGGTAAAGCCTTTGCGCTTCAACAGACTTCGTATTCCCTGGCGGATGTCGGTGATTAGCGTTTCCACTTCACTTCTCCGTTTTTCCTGCTGATCTTTGGTTCCACTCAACAAAGTGGCAAACAGTCAGTACCGAAACGCGGTAGCGTCGGGTCAGTGCACTACGACTCAACATAGCCTGAACGCGGACGACCCGACGCTACTGCGTTTCGGTACTGACTGTTTGCCACGATGTCGCATGCACTTAACAAACCCGTCACCGCTCTTCATTCATATCTCAACGCAACCAACGGATCGATCTTCGTCGCTCGCCGCGCCGGTAGATAACAAGCAAGCAACGCAATCGCAGGCACAAGCAGAATCACTACCGCGAACGTTGCGGGATCGCTGGCAGTTATTCCAAACAGCAACGATGTCATCACGCGAGTTAAAGCGAACGCAGCAGCTACGCCGATCACAGTGCCGATGATTGCGAGACGCAATCCATGTCCAAGGACGAGCTTCTCGATGTCGTGCGTCTTCGCACCGAGAGCCACACGCACGCCGATCTCGTGGGTGCGTTGGCGAGTGACGAAGCTCATCACGCCGTAGACACCAGTCAACGCCAGTATCAGCGCCAGCCCAGCGAACGTGCCCAGTAAAGCCAGATTGAAGCGTCTCGCTTTGAGTGAATCAGAGACAAGACGGTCCATCGTCGTAACTGAATAAAATGGCTGGCCTGGGGTCGACCTCCAGATGGTGTCTTTGACCGCTGGAATTAGTGCTGCGGCATCGTTGCGCGCTCTCACTACGAAGATGAGTGAACCCGATGGCGATTGAGTGTGTGGGCGGAAAAATTCCGGCCGTGGTGTTTTGTCTAAACTATCCTGACGCGAGTCGCTTACTACGCCCGCAACCTCGAGAGTTACTGGTCCACGTTCACCACGACCGCCACGGCGCAGCGTGAACTTTCGCCCAACTGGATCTTCATTCGGCCAGTAACGCTTGGCCATCGTGTCGTTTATTATCGCGACCTTCAGGGAGTCGTTAGTGTCAAACTGATTAAAGAGCCGGCCTCGCAGTAGTTGCGCACCGATCGCTGGAAAATATCCACCCGTCGCGACACTGATCTGCGCAACTGGTTCCTGGCCCGCCGGCACGGGTGGTTGCCCCTCGATCAAAAAAGGAATCGAAGTTGCAGCGCTACTCTCGAGTAAAGGAAGGGCGGTAGTTATCCCAGCGGCATCGACGCCTGGCATCGCCTCAATCTGTTCGAGCGACTGTTTGACAAAACTAGCGCGCTGATCGGGCGTGGTATATCGATCCCAAACGAACGTTTGCAGCGAAGCGACGCGAGCGGTTGAAAAGCCAGGATCGACATTGATCAGATTAATGAAACTGCGGACCAATAGCCCCGCTCCAATCACCAACACGACCGCGAGTGAGATCTCGGTGATTACGAGAGCTCCTCGCAAACGATGACGTGTTGATGCTGCTGACACCGTGTGTCCAGCCTCCTTCAAATTCCGTTGTAAGTTTGGTCTGGAAAATTGAAGAGCAGGAGCAATGCCGAAGATTAATGCAGCGACAAAGGCTACGAAGGTAAGGAAGATCAGAGTTGCTGCATCGACCTGAACCTGTTCAATCCGTGGAATATCTCCGGGGTTGAAGGCAACGATCAGATCGATACACCAGCTGGCGAGCAGTATCCCAATTCCACAACCCATGATTGCAATCAACAAACTTTCAGTTAACAGTTGCCGCAGGAGTCTGCCGCGACCTGCGCCCATAGCTGCGCGAATCGCCAGCTCACGCTCACGTTCAGCACCACGCGCGAGCAGGAGGTTCGCAATATTGGTGCAGGCAATTAAGAGCACGAATCCTACAGCGGCTAAGAGAATCAATAACGCTAAGCGCCATTTCCCTTTGAGGTGTTCCGGCAGAGTTATTGTTGTTACGCCGATGCCCGTGTTCGTTGACGGATATTCCGACGCAAGGTTATTGGCGATTCCGGTCATCTCAGCGCGCGCTTGTTCGACCGTCACCCCTGGTTTTAGGCGTCCGATAACTTTCAAATAGGTCGCCTTGCGCTGTGACTTGAGATCCTCTGTTAATACCTGTGGTCCCCACAGCTCTTCGTCAACAGCGTAAAGATGAAGACGAAAATCAGGACGCATCACGCCAACGACGGTCATCGGTTCATCGTCGAGCGTTAACTTCCTACCGACGATGTTCGCATCGCCGCCAAATCTCTGTTGCCATAACCCGTAACTGAGAACGACTACCTTGTTCCTTCCTTCGTCGTATTCGTCCGACGTAAACACTCGACCATGAAGCGGCGTGGCGTGGAGCACGTCAAAGAACCCTTTTGAAACCAGGGACGAGCGCAACGTTAGAGGTTCGCCATCGCTGACGTAATCGAAGCTGAAGGGGTTTGCAAAGGCCAGTTGTTCGAACGATTTTTGCCGTTCGCGCCAATCCATAAAGTTAGCTGGAGAAACATCATCGCGCTCTAAACCATCAACGGTATTATTTTCCCAGAGTGTGACGAGGCGATCTGAATCGGCAAATGGAAGCTGACGTAACAACACCGCGTTGACGACGCTGAAGATCGCCGTGTTAGCACCGATGCCGAGAGCCAGGGTGACCACAGCAATTACGGTGAATCCCGGATTCTTCAATAGCATTCGAAATCCGTATTGGATGTCCTGCCAAAATGTATTCACCGGGAAACTCCTTTCTATTGATCATTCGTCATTGGACATTTGATATTTGAGATTTGAGATTTGAGATTTGAGATTTGGCGTTGCAGATGAACTGCTGCCCATTGATCCTTGATCTCGGCGCAAAGGTCCCGATGACAAATGTCAAATATCAAATGCCCAATGACCAGTGATTTGCTTTAGTGCCTCACCAAAACGGCTTACTCATAGCGAAGCGCTACGAGCGGATCGACTTTCGTCGCTCTCCGTGCTGGGATGTAACAAGCCAACAACGACACGACCGTTAACACCAAAGCGCCGCCCGCAAACGTCAACGCATCAGTTGGTTTGACGCCGTAGAGTTGTTGTGTATCCAACAGGCGCGTGGCCGCAAATGCCGCTACCAGTCCAATCAACAATCCACCACCGGTCAGTATCATCCCCTGGCGCAGCACGAGCCGTAGTACATCGTGTGGCTCCGCTCCCAACGCCATGCGAATTCCCACCTCACGCGTGCGACGGCTAACGATCCACGTCATCACGCCATACAGACCAACACTCGCCAACAACAACCCGAGGAATCCAAAGACGCCAACGAGTGTTGATGCCAGAGTGACCGCCGCCAACGCATTGCTAATCTGAGTCGACATTGGCGAAATGTCACTCAGGTCAAGAGAGGGATCCAAGCTAAGTAGCTCAGCGCGAACCGCTGCGACTAAATCAGCGGGATCATTTTTGGTACGCAGAACGATGTTGGTGTAACTGTCGTACCCTTTTTGCAAAGCAGGTAGATCGAAATGCGGCACCGGACTCTCTGTAAGATCGTGGTGCTTACTATCCGCAGTGATGCCGATGATCTCGAGCGACGGGCCTTTAGTGTTCCGCATCAGTCTGCGACCGAGCGCGTTTTCGCCAGGGAATAATCTCTGTGCCAGCGTTTCATTGATCACGACAACCTTCGGCGCGTTGGCTGTGTCTTGTTCAGTAAACCCACGCCCGGCGATCATCTTGATTCCCATCGTTTCGTGATAGCGTGGGCCAACAACACTCGCATCGAACGCATTCTGCTCGTTCGGTTGCGGCGCTCGCCCTTCGACGAAGATGCTGCTCATAAACTTGCTACCGCTGAATGGCATCACCAGCCCGTAACTCGAAGCTTCAACACCGGGTAGGTTTGCCAACCGCTCGAACACCTGATGCTGAAGCACTGCCCCTCGCGCTTCGTCATATTTCTTCTCATCCAACTCGAACGGAATAACGAGCAGATTCTCGGCTTTGAATCCGGGATCTATCGCCAGGAGATTTCGCAGGCTGCGAATGCAAAGACCAGCTGCGATCAAAACAACTATCGAGATCGCTAGTTGGCTCACGACGAGAAGGCTGCGAAAGTTGAAGCGGCGTTCGCGTTGATTGGAAATGCCGCCTTGTTCCTTCAGTACTGGAACCAGTTGGGCTTTGGAACTCTGCCACGCCGGAATAACTCCAAATATCAAGCCTGCAACGACGGTTGTTACAGCCGTAAACGCAAGGACACGGCGATCGACACCTTGCCCGAGTAGTGTTCGGGCAATGTCCAGGCGTGACTGACTCTTCACAATCAGCGTGACGAGCCAGGGCGAGATCAGCAGTCCAAGACTTCCACCAATCAATGCGAGCAACAGACTCTCAGTCATCAACTGACGTGTTAGGCGCCAACTGTTAGCGCCAAGCGAGAGCCTGATCGCTATCTCCTTGCGACGCGCCAAACCGCGTGCGAGCAGGAGTCCGGCGACATTTGCACAGGCAATTAGCAAAACCAGCGCAACGACAACTAGCAACAGCTTTAGCGGTGATGCAAAACGCTTCCTTAGTATCGAGATGCCCTTGCCGCCAGGTTCAAACTTCATATGCTGCTCACTGAAGGGAAGCCCTTTAGTGATAGTTCCTGCCGGCGTGTTTGCTTCCTTAATACGTTGGGCCACCAGGTCAAATTCTGTTTCGGCCTGCGAGATGGGAACACCTTCTTTGACTCTACCCATGAGTTGTAAGAAGCCGTCTCTTGGATTCTCGATAAACTTGGACTGCATGAGTAGTGGGTGCATCAAAACCGGCACCCAGACATCCGTCGGACTTTCCAGGGTCATTCCGGAGAAATCTCGAGGCGCAACGCCGATGACAGTTAACGGTTGATCATTCAGTGTGAGCTTCTTTCCAATTGGGTCCTCATCGCCAAGATATTTCTGACGGAAGGCCTCGCTCACAACAACGAATGGCTGCGTCCCTGGTGCTCGATCTTCTTCCGGGAGGAACGTTCGCCCGCGCGCCGCTCGGATACCCAACACATCGAAGTAATTCCCGGACACCATCTCGCTCGAAATTCTTTCGATTCGATTGCCGGTGTTCCACTCCAATTGGGTTCGATGAAACCCAATCAAGCCGGATAGAACCTTCTGGTTAGATCGATAGTCATTGAAGACCCGATAAGAAAACGCGTTGCCGACGAAGTAGGGATTAACGCTGACTGAAGTGATAAGAACGAGTTGCTCAGGGTGCTGGACCGGCAGCGACTTGATTAGTAATTTGTCGGTGACGCTGAAGATCGCAGTGTTAGCCCCAACGCCAAGCGCTAGCGTAATCACAGCAACGATCGTGAAGCCAGGTTGCTTAAGAAGCATCCGGATGCCGTAGCGGAGATCCTGCCAGAAGGTTTGCATCGTCTTGTCCTTTGTTAAATAGGTCCAATAAGTCCTATGGGTCCTATAGATCCTATTCGTATCGAAGCGCTTTCAGCGGATCGACTTTCGTCGCTCTGCGCGCCGGAATCGAACATGCCAATAACGTAATCACGAACGAACCCGCTGCTACCGTCGCGAAAACAATCGGGTCAGTTGCTTCTACCTCAAACAACAGGGTCGTCAGCAGCCGGGTGAGCGCAAACGCCGCCGCCACTCCAACAACAACTCCAATCAGTCCTAGAACAACTCCCCGCACGACGACCAGCTTCATTACGTCGGCCGTTTGTGCGCCGAGAGCCATGCGCACTCCAATCTCATGAGTGCGTTGCGACACCGCGTAAGACATCACGCCGTAAATTCCGACTGCCGCCATTACGAGAGCAACAATCGCAAAGATGACGAGCAACGTCGTGTTGAATTTCGAACGTGAAACTGACACCTCCAGGAGTTGCTCCATCGTTGCGACATCACTAATCGGTTGATCCGGATCCATGCGGGAAACAATGTCTCGTATTGCCGGCGCAAAACTTGCGGCATCTCCCTTCGTGCGGATCGCCAAAGTCATTTGCGAATACGCGAGCTCCGCATGCGGCCAGTAAGACATCGCGTCTGGCGTCTTATCGAGACCCATGTGTTTGCTGTCGCCCACAATGCCGATGATTTCAGAAGGCACGTTTTCATCCTTCATTTCAATGATGACGCGCTTACCCAACGGATCCTGGCCCGGAAAATTCACTCGAGCGAATGTCTCGTTTACGACAACAACGTGCCGAGCCTCGATTGCTTCCTGCTTTGTGTATAGCCGGCCGCGCTTCAGTGGGATCTGCATTGCCTGGAAGTAGTCTTGATCCGTGACACCGACACCGGTCTCGAGTTCCTGGCCTACGGGACGTTTCGCTGCTCCTACGATTTCGACACCCGTACCGGAATGCTGCGACGTGAAAGGCAATGTATCGATCGCGCCTGCAGCCTCAACTCCCGGAATCGCACTGACTTGCTCAAGTACCTTCTGAAAGAAGGCGATACACTTTTCGTCAGGCGTTTGAGGAGGCAAACTAACTCGCAAAGTCAAAAGGTTTTTCGGGTTGAATCCCGGATCGACTGATTGCAGTCGATTCAGACTCTTGAGTAACAAACCCGCACCCACCAACAACAGTAGGGCTAGCGCTACTTGCGTCACGACAAACACGTTTCGAAAACGCTGACTGCCTGGAGTGCCGCCGATATTCTTTCCACCTTCTTTTAGCGATTCATTGAAGTTGAAACGCGATGCTTCAAACGCTGGTGCTAGACCAAAAAGGATCGCGGTGAGTAATGCAATACCGAGCGTGAAGCCAAGTACGGGAAGGTTGACGCCGACGCCGACGCCTTGGACGCTGGCTAACGAGGGTGGACCAATTGCAATTAGCGCTCGGGTTCCCCAGACCGCCACTAACAAGCCTAGTGCACTGCCGACGGCTGACAGCAAGAGACTTTCCGTTAGCAACTGACGGACGACACGCCAACGACTTGCGCCAAGACCGATACGCACCGCTATCTCTTTTCTTCGGGCTGTAGCGCGCGCGAGTAAAAGATTCGCAACATTCGCGCACGCTATCAGCAGAACAAAAGCAACCGCTCCGAGAAGGATGATGAGAGGCTTACGAAGATCCCCACTGAACTGGGTCCGCACCGGCACAACATTAACGCCCCAGTTTGTGTTGAAGTCGGGATATTGCTGGGTCAGCCGCGCAGCGATCGTGTTCATCTCGCTCTGCGCTTGCGCAACTGTGACTCCGGGTTTGAGCCGAGCGACGGACATCGCAAATCGACCGCGTCTAAGCAGCATGTCTGGCTGAAAGCGCCACGGTGCCCAAATTTCCGCCGGCTTGCGCGTGCGCGATGCCTTGCGAACGTGCCAGCCAAAATCTGGTGGCATAACTCCTACAACTGTTACTGGACTACTATTGAGAGTTATTTTTCGCCCGACGATCCCTTGATCACCCCCATAGCGCCGCTGCCAAAGTCCATAACTGATCACAACAACATTCGGCGCACTTTCGGCGGCGTCTTCGGCCGTGAATGAACGGCCTATGATCGGATTCACTCCCAACACCGAAAATATGTTAGGCGTCGCCAGCTGCGAGGGAATCTCCTCGGGCTGTCCTTCGCCTGTTGCCTGGCTTCTGTAATCGAAAAATGCCGCCATATCTGAGAACACGGTGTTCTGGCTTTTCCAGTCGGCGAAGTTACCGATATTGATCGTGTTCTGATCGTTCTCAGGCTGTTTCTCCCATACAACTACAATTTGATCGGCATTCTTGTATGGCAAAGATCCAAGCATCACCGCATAAACGACGCTGAAGATCGCAGTGTTTGCGCCGATCCCCAGAGTCAGCGCAACGATCGCCACGAGCGTGACAACCGGGCTCTTAAATAGCATTCGGAAACCGAAGCGGATGTCTTGGGCTATTAAACTCATGACTAATACTCCTTATCACCATTGCCGATTGCCGATTGCCGATTGCCGATTGAAAAACCAAGAAGCGCAGGATTGCCACCGAAACGACTCTTTTTCCCGAATCGGCCAATCAACAATCGGCAATCAAAAATCGGCAATGTCTTCATTCTTCTCGCAACGCCACCAACGGATCGACTTT
>DATJKB010000092.1:0-2732 GCA_035491875.1 Pyrinomonadaceae bacterium
GGCTGCCGGATCGATGTCGCGTTCTGTCGCGTTGGGACCTATTAGTTTCGCACTGATAAACTCAGGACGATCCTGCTCGTTCCAGCGAAACTGAATGCGAGCACCTCCTTGTGCGTCACGTCCGCGCGTTACGTTTTCCAGAAGCTTCAACAACTGAACTCCCGTTAATTCGACTTCGACCAGTGCATTTTCAAAAGGCAGCAACTCAAAGATGTCGCTCGCTCGCAGCTCGCCCGGCGCGATTGTGTTCTTTCGCAGACCTCCTGCATTGGTAATCGCCGCTACGACTGGCCGACCCTTCGCACGCGCCTGGAACATCATCGCATCGGTTACGAAGTTGCCGAGCGACGCTGCGCCTACACCGGACTTCTTTAATTCGCCGTCGAGAGTCCCAATCACAGTGCTCAGCTCACGAACTTTCGGGCTGTAAGAACTGATGATTTTCTGCAATGCAGGATCGTCGGGAATACTTTCATCAACTTGAGTCTGAGAAACCTTCGAATTAACTTTTGCGGGAGCAACTGCCGCGCCTATCTGAGGTGTCGGCGAAGCCTGGCAAGGTTCAATCGCCTGGCCTTGAGCAAACGTTGATTGAGTGGAGAGCCCCACGAATAGCACGATCAAGGCCGCCGTCATCAAGCGTGAGCGCAGTGTTAAATAGCGCATTCGTGTTTTATCTCCAACGTTTTGCGGTAGAACATTTGACCGGGCAGGAGAGCTTGCATAGTATGTCGCACCACGCTGCACATTCGCAACCAGGTTTTACAGGCACGAATTTCACTCGACACACACCGACAGGAGAAAACAACTTGGCTACAAGTTCAGCTCAAATCACTTCGGAGTTTAGTAATCCGAATCTCGAAGTTATGATTTCGGAAGAACAGATTCGGACTCGGATCAAGGAGCTCGGTGCTGAGATAACACGCGATTATGCGGGACGAAATCCGCTGCTGATCGGAGTCTTGAAAGGTGCCTGCTTCTTCCTCAGCGATTTGATGCGCGCAATCGACACGCGGGTGGGTATCGAGTTTATGGCGATCTCGAGTTATGGCTCGTCAACGCGAACCTCAGGCGAAGTACGAATCATGAAGGATCTGGACGTGCCGATTGAGGGAAGAGACATACTTGTTGTCGAAGACATAGTTGATACCGGGTTGACGCTGTCGTACCTGTTGTCGAACCTCGAATCACGTGGAGCAGCGAGTGTGAAGTTGGCGGCTCTGCTGGATAAATTCGAACGACGTCAGAAGGAAGTGAAAATCGACTATCTCGGTTTCAAGATTCCCGACGAATTCGTAGTGGGTTATGGGCTCGATTTCGCGGAGCGCTATCGGAACCTGCCGTTCATTGCGGTACTGAAGAATCCGGACGCTTAGAGGTCGTTTGGTTTTTGGTCTGGTCTTTGGTCTTGGCTTTTGGTTCTGAACTTTGAAGTTGGTTTCTGCTCTTTGGTCTGGGATCTGAGATTTGAATTTTCAGACTTGAAAAACGTGGAGGAGACCTGTTTGAAAACCTATCTGCTTATCTCTATCGCCTTGCTTTGTCTCACGCCTCAAATCGCAACCGCGCAAACGGATTATTCAAAAGTCGAAATTAAGGCCACGAAGATTTCGGGCAATGTCTACATGCTCGAAGGCGCGGGCGGAAACATTGGTGTGTCCGTCGGCGACGATGGGATCTTGATCGTCGACGATCAGTACGCACCGCTCGCGGACAAGATCAAAGAGGCGCTCAAAAAATTGGGCGAGGGCAAGCTGAAGTTTATTTTGAATACCCACTGGCACGGAGATCATACTGGCGGGAATGCAGTGTTTGGTCCGGAAGCGCCGATCATTGCCCACGACAACGTGAGAAAGCGGATGTCGACTGAACAGAAGTCCGAGTTCTTCAAATCCACTACGCCTGCTTCACCAAAAGAAGCGCTGCCCGTCGTCACCTTCAATCAGTCTCTATCAGTGCATTTCAACGGAGAGGAAATTCGTGTAATCCATTTCCCGCAAGGACACACGGACGGCGATAGCGTCATCTTTTTCACTAAATCAAACGTCGTACACATGGGCGACGATTTCTTCGCGAATCGCTTTCCATTCGTGGATCTCGAAAGTGGAGGCTCGGTTCAGGGGTTGATCAAAAACATCGCCGACATCATGGCCAAGCTTCCAGCGGATGTTAAGCTCATTCCTGGACATGGTCCAATCTCAACGATCGACGATCTGAAGACGTATCACAACATGCTTCTGGCAACGACCGACTTCGTGCAGAAGAAGATGAAAGCGAAGAAATCACTGGATCAGATCAAGAAAGAGGGCTTGCCGGAAGAGTGGAAGTCGTGGGGAACCGGTTTTATCAAAACCGATCTGTGGCTTGAGATCATCTATAAGAGCTATTCAGGCGGATCAAAGAAACTGTCAAAAACAGCGCACGGACACTGACGTCAAAGCATCGCAGTGGTAAAACAGTCAGTACCGAAACGCGGTAGCGTCGGGTCTGCGTTACAACAAGATCGACTAGGGAACGCGAACCCGACGCTACCGCGTTTCGGTACTGACTGTTTGCCACTACGATCCTAATCTTGAATCGATGACAAAAAACTCTTCCCAGCAGTCAACTTCAAACCAAAATTCTCAGCGATAGTCTGTCCGATGTCAGCGAGTGACTCTCTCGTACCGAGGTTCACTCCTGGTCGCGCGCGCTTGCCGTAAACGAGCAGTGGTGCATATTCGCGCGTGTGG
>DATJKB010000093.1:0-5329 GCA_035491875.1 Pyrinomonadaceae bacterium
ACAGATCAACGAGGCGTTTAAGAATCTGAATCTTGACGTTGTCGGCTTTGCCGAAGAGGACCTGCGGAAGTTTCGTCGTTACATCGCTGAGCCGTACGGCATGGTGCTCGTGACTGGACCAACGGGTTCCGGAAAAACCACGACACTCTACGCCGCGCTCAATGAGATACGAAACGAAGAAGACAAAATCGTCACTATCGAAGATCCCGTTGAGTATCAACTTCACGGAATCACCCAAATACCGGTGAACGAGAAAAAGGGTCTGACATTCGACCGCGGTCTTCGATCGATCCTGCGCCACGATCCTGACAAGATCATGGTCGGTGAGATTCGCGATACAGAGACTGCTCAGATCGCTATTCAATCCGCGCTAACAGGTCACCTTGTTTTCACAACCGTGCACGCGAACAACGTCATCGACGTTATCGGCCGCTTCCTGAACATGGGTGTCGAGCCATACAACTTTGTGTCGTCGCTCAACTGCGTATTGGCACAACGACTGATTCGAATGCTGTGTCCATATTGCAAACGAGCCTACCGCCCAAACGAGACCGAACTAATAGAGTCAGGATTGGATCCGCACGGACATCTCGACATTCACTTTTTTCTGAACGTCGGTTGTGACGCTTGTAATCACACTGGTTATCGCGGCCGAACGGCAATTCATGAACTGCTCGATCTTTCTGACAACATTCGGGAAATGATTATTGAGCGCCGTCCGGGTTCGGAAGTGCGCCGCGCAGCTGAAGCGGAAGGATTAACGAGTTTACGAGAGTCGGCGTTGCAAAAGGTCTTCGCCGGCATCTCAACCTTGCATGAGATTAATCGCGTCACTTTCGTTGAAGAAGTGAGCGCTTCAACCTAGACTATTCACTATCCCGACCGGTACTGAATAGCCGCGACAAAAACTTACGAAAAAGGGGCGTTTGTTAGGGGAACCGGAATCAAGCCCTTGCGTGTAATTAGGCGTTCTCGGATCTTGCTCTTATCCGTCAACAAGCGCATTATTGGGGCCGCTATCGCTTTCCACCTCCCGACGTAGATCGTCAATGAGAAAAATTATGAGAACTCGAACCATTACATCCATCGTGCTTGTGCTGAGTTTGTTGTTACTGCCCATTACGGCGCTCGCCAAGAAGGGCGAGAAAAACTTCAAACGCGGTATGGATTATGAGATGGCTCAGCAGTGGGATAAAGCCGCACAAGAATTTACTCTCGCCCTGGCTGCCGACCCATCGAATATGGAGTATCAGCTGCATTTCCGCCGCGCCAGTTTCAATGCGTCGCAGCACTATATGCAGCAAGGACGAACGCTCGCGGAGGAGGGAGATTTCGTCGGTGCCTACAACTCTTTCCGCCAGGCGTACGGCTACGATCCGGTGAATGAGCTTGCGGTCTCTGAGATGGAGCGTATGCTTCGCCTGCAAGCTGTGAAAGAAGGCCGCACGACGAAAGTCGCCGAAGGTGACGGCAATGGGACAGGGACACCAGCTTCCCCTGGCGCCGTTCCGAAACCGGAGGACTTTATCTCGCCGCGTGCTGAACAGTTGCGCGTGATTACCTACAACGGCGATCTCAAAGCATTCATTCGCAGTCTTGCCGAACAGTTGAATCTCAACGTCATCTTCGACCGCACTTCTTTTGCCCAGGCGCGAACCATCGATCTCAATCTTCGCGATGTCACTACAGCGCAGGCGCTCGACTACGTTTTCTTACAGGAAGGACTGTTCTTCCAGAAGCTCAGCCGCAGAACCATTCTGGTCGCTGACCAGGCACGTCGGCCGCAGTATCAACAACTCGTACTGCGAACCTTCTTCCTTTCGAACATGAAACCAACTGATGCGCGCACGCTGGTCCAACAGGCCATTCCGCCATCAGTCGGAAGACCGCAAACGATCGTCGTTCCCGATGACGCAACAAACAGTTTGACTGTGCGCGACACAGCAGAGAACGTTCGTTTGATCGGCGACCTGCTACAGAGCATCGACAAAGATCGTGCGGAAGTGGTGATGGATGTGCAGATCTATGAAGTCTCGAGGACGGACATGATGCAACTTGGTAACCAAGTTGGACTTCCAGGGGCTAATGGCCAACCATTTACGCTCGGCGGTTCACCAGGATTCTCACTCCTCACTGACAACGGCATTGTGAACTCGGCCGCGGGTCGCGGTGTAAACCTTGGCGCAATCGTTGGCGGTGTTCCGACGGCATTAGCCGCGGCGCTGGTAATTCCACCATCAGTGCTCACTGCCTTTCAATCGAAAGGCAATACGAAGCTGATCGCGTCGACGCAGGTTCACGCGTTCAACGGCGAGGAATCCACGGCGCGAATCGGTCAAAGAGTTCCGGTACAAACAGCGCAGGCATATCCGTTTGGTATTCAAACTGGTCAACCCACCACTGGCCAGCCCTTCCCGAGCGGCGGTTTCCCCGTCATCAATTACGAACCGACGGGTCTTACGTTGAAGTTTACTCCGCAGGTGTTTCCCAACCTCGACGTTCAGGTAAAGATGAACATCGAATCGAAGGACGTCCTCGGAGCCAGCACTTTAACGCCCACATTCACTGAAAGAACAATCACCGGAACAGCACGCGTGCAGAACAATCGCACGATGATGCTGGCGAGTGTTTCGACGGAAATCCAAGCGCGTGGACGACAGGGACTGCCGGTGCTCGGTGGCCTGCCGTGGCTTGGCCGGTTGTTCACATCGCCGACTCGTGATGATCGAACAATCGACATTGTGATTTCTGTAACACCGAGAGTTTTGCGAGCTCCGGCGGTGACGCCTCGTGACGAAGAGATGCGGCCCAGTGGAACGTTGCAGTCACCAACCACAGGCTCGTTGGAAGCAATGATTCGTGAAGCGGATCGCGATGAGCAAATCGCAGCTGCGCGAATGTTGCCGAAGAACGCCGTGGTCCAACTGCCCGACCGACCGTTGCCGGGCGTGTTTAACGGGCCACCGGTTCCTCTACAAGCCGTCAATAACACAACAGCTGCAGCGCCAGCTGCTACGCAACCGGCGAATAACTCGAAGGTCGTGGCTCCAGCCGTAACGCAACCGGTGAATAACTCGACAGTCGCGGCTGCGACAACTACAGGTAACGGAATGACTCCGAATAACCTGACTGCGCCTGCGGAGGAATTGCCGGCCTTTGTTCCGGCACCGAAGTCGTTGGTGAGTGATCGCGCAGCGTCAGAAGTCGCAACGGTTAACTCAAGTACCGCAAGTAGTCAGAACGCTGTTTTGACAAGTATGCCCACAGCAACAGAATCATCGCTGAACGTAAAATCGGGCACCACACGAGTTGCGCAAATCAGCTTCCTGCCGACAGACGACGTACTGAAGGTTGGTGAGAAACGTCGTTACGCCATACAGATGAGTTCTGACGTGGCTCTCAGTCTAGCCTTGTTTGCGATCCGTTTTGATCCGAAAGTTGTGAAGGTCACGACAATCTCTGCCGGAAACTTGCTCGGGTCGGAGAATGCGCCGGCGTTTATACAATCGGTGGATCCAACAGGAACCTGCCTGATCTCTATTTCCGGACTCAACGGGAAGAACCCGGTCAAGGGAACTGGACCGCTGTTCTTTATCGACGTAGAAGGAATTGCAATAGGCGATGCGTTGTTGATTATCGATGATGCGACGCTACATCTTGTCGCGACGGATGCTAAAGACGTCACGTCCAAGTTGTCGCTTGGCAGCGTCACAGTTAAGCAGTAGATGTTTTCACGATTCACGAAAACCAGGCGCGGCGATTCGGTGAGCGGAGTTCAAACTACTGGTCGCCGCGCATTACTGTCGACGGACGCGCGCGGGTTCTCGCTGATTGAATTGGTCCTCACGATCACAATCATGACGATCCTGACACTCGGCGTAGTGCCTTTAGTAAAGGTGTCGATCAAGCGCCAGAGGGAACAACGACTGCATGATACGCTGCGCCAGATCCGAATGGCGATTGATGAGTTTCACCGCGATACGATCGGCAGCCCTTGCGTTGGCGGCTTTCAGGGTGGCACCGGCACCGGTGGCACAGGGACGGGACAACTGCCACCACCGCCGAATCCCTTAATCGATCCACGCAGCAAGGTTTATATCAGCGACTGCACGATTTTTGGGGTCGATAATCCCGATCACTATCCGCCCGATCTCGACACGCTCGTTAATGGTGTCAACGTATTACCGCGTGTTCCTCAGCAAATGGGTGGCGCGGGTATTGGAGGCCGAGATCCCCTGTCGCAGTCGCAACTGTCGACTAAAAAGAAGGTTTACCTTCGGGAGATTCCAATTGATCCAATAACGGGGAAACAAGAGTGGGACTTTCGTTCATGCTATGACACGCATGACTCGACATCATGGGGCGGAGAGAATGTATTTGATGTGCGCTCGAAGTCGAAAGACACAGCACTTAATGGAGAGCGGTATAGTGACTGGTAGTTTCTACAAAAGACGGGGAGAAAAGGAGACAGGGAGAACCGGAGAGCTTTCCCCCCGTCGCCCCGTCTCCCTTTCGCCCCGTCTCTTTTTGTCCGCGGGCTTCACGCTTCTCGAGTTGATGATAGTGATCTCGATCATCATCATCCTGGCTGCCATCACGCTGCCGCAATTCCAAAAGACGATTCTGCACACGCGCGAAGCCGTTCTGCGCCAGGATCTGACGGACATGAGAAAACTCATCGATCAGTTTGCAGCTGATAAAGGCAAGTTACCGCAGTCGCTCGATGATCTTGTATCTGAGGGTTACATGCGCGAGGTGCCGGTCGATCCATTCACGGGACAGAAAGATTGGGCCATCACAACTGGTGAAGATCCAAACTCCAGCGAAGGTGAACAGGGAATGACTGACATTCATAGTAGTTCGGGAGATGTATCATCGGAGGGTACTCCTTACAGCGAGTGGTAACGCCACCAGTTTCTTCATGCCGAAATTATTCAAACGAGTTATAGAGCCACGATACCCAGCCTCCGCCGTTGGTCTCGAGCGTGGAACCGTTTCAGTGGTCCATCTCGATCGAGGGCGCGGCAACAGTTGTCGCATTCGAAATGCCGCGACGTTCAACATTGGTGACGCGTTAATTCAACCGAGCTTCGACGATGTCAATCTTCCTAATCCAGCACAGCTTGTAGACGTCTTGCGTCAACTCGCGACGAGTGTTGGTTTGATGCGTCAAAAACGCTGGTCCGTAGCGCTGCCTCAGGGCGCGGCTCGCACATTGGTGCTTACGATGGAGCAGCCGGCGCAGGGGGCAGAGTTACAGGAAGTGCTGAAGTGGAAGATTGAAAGAGGCTTCGGCGTGGAGTTGGATGAACTTTCGATCGCCAGGGAG
>DATJKB010000094.1:0-8167 GCA_035491875.1 Pyrinomonadaceae bacterium
CACGGCAGCGGTTTTTGAGAGGTGTTGTCTGTGCCGTGCCAGCGCCTTCTTAATATAGAGCTTTTCGAATTCGGCTATTGCTTCCTCGAGAAGAATATGACCTTCCAACATCTCCTCAACCAGGTTTTCGAGGCGGTTATGAATCATTCAACAAAAGGGACCCTTACAGTTCCTTTCCAGTCAAAAGTCTGTAGGCATCGAGATATCGAGCGGTTGTTGCAGCGGCAACGTCGGGTGGTATGGCCGGAGCCGGCGGCTTCTTGTCCCAATTGAGAGTTTCCAGGTAATCGCGTACGAACTGTTTGTCGAATGATGGTTGAGAACGTCCAGGTTCATAGGATTCAGCCGGCCAGAACCGCGACGAATCCGGAGTCAAAACCTCGTCGACCAGAGTTACCGTTCCATTCTTATCGACGCCGAATTCAAATTTCGTGTCGGCTATGATGATGCCTCGCTGTCGTGCATACTCACGGGCTTCGGAATAGAGTTGAAGCGATGCTTCGCGCAGACGAGTGGTCATCTCTTCTCCGATCATCTGCTGCACCTGTTCCTCGCTGACGTTCTCGTCATGACCAACTTCCGCCTTGGTTGACGGAGTGAACAATGGTCTTTCTAACTCGTCTGACTCGCGCAATCCCTGGGGCAGCTTGTGACCGCACACCTCGCCTGTTCTCAAATAATCTTTCCAGCCTGAACCGACGAGATAGCCTCGCACGACACACTCGACTGGAAATACCTCGGCGCGTTTTACGAGCATCGAGCGGCGAGCGAGTGTGGCAGCCTGCCTACGCACCGCCTCGGGCATGTGATCGATGTTGCTGGATACATAGTGATTAGCAACTGTGTGTCCAAGTTTTTCGAACCAGAACTGCGAAAGTGCAGTCAGCACTTCGCCTTTGCGTTCGATTGGCGTGGGTAGAATGCAGTCGAAGGCAGAAATGCGATCAGTTGCGACGATTAAGAGATGATCGTCATCTACCGCGTATACGTCACGTACTTTGCCGCGACGAACTAGCTTGAGGTCGGGTAACGAAGTTTGTAACAGAGTGGCAGCACTCATCAGCGATGGCTGCCTTAAGCAGCGAACAATGATTCAGATTTTTGAAAGAGGCAGAGCGGATTTTGCTCGCGCAGAAAACGTTTGTCAAGACAGACCCTGATTTAAGTATTGAGTGCGTCTTTCAATCGTCTGATCTGTGCTGCGTGATTGTGCGCGTGCGCTGCATAGATCTTCAACCAGTGTTCGGGAGTGTACACTCCACTTTCAGTATGAGTGCCTTGTCTCTGCCAGTCTTGCTCCGACATGAAAGCGAGAAGTTGGACCGTCGTGGCTCGGGCTGCACGCAACGCTTCGAGCGCGGGATCCATGTCACGTTCGTTGTATTTAAGTTTGATTGCCCAGTCAGCCTCATCGTAACCTGCGATCATCGGGTTGTCTTCAGTCAACAAACGGCGTAGGCGGATAGCGGAGGTGCTTTCGCTGTCGGCGAGGTGATGGACAATCTCCTTTGCGCTCCACTTGCCTGGGATTGGGTGCGCCCCTAGTCTATCCGGCGGAAAGCCATCCAATGCGTGGACCACTTCCTGGTAACCAGCGGCGTAGGCTGAGATTAAAGGCTCTCGTTCTTCTGGGGTCATGGGGTCCTTCCTTTGCGTCGAATTTTCGTGGTTCAACTGCCTTCAGAATATCAAAAAACTCCCACATCTTGCCGCTCCACTCCGAGTCAAGGCTTGAATAAACCACAGTTCCTCCTGTACTATCCAAAGAGCCCGATGGCGCCACTCCCCAGTGGTGCAAACCTTCTGAGCCTCCTGCTTGTCAGTTACAACAAATAAACACTCTGATGGCCACAGCTACTGACAGACAGAAAATCGCAAAGGAAAATTCCACAGTACCCGACGTAGGTGAGCGTAGAGTCTCATTACTTGTAGTTGAAGACGATGAGAATATCTCAAGTGCGATTCACGAGTACTTCTCGCGCGCGGGTTACGATGTAAAGACCGTTGAAGATGGACTGACGGGAGTGAAGACTGCATTGGACGATCCTCCAGATGCGGTCGTTCTCGACTTGATGTTGCCGAAAATGGACGGTCTGGCCGTTTGCAAAGAGCTCAGAGAAAAGGTGGGTTATCTGCCGATCTTGATGCTGACGGCTAAAGACGATGTGGTTGATAAGGTTTTGGGCTTGGAGATGGGGGCCGATGATTACATCACGAAGCCCTTTAGTCTCCGCGAACTTGAAGCTCGCATCAAGTCAGTCTTGAGGCGAACGCGAAATGGCCCAACTCCGGATGGAATCCGAGACGAAGCTCCCATCGTTCGTGGTCGCTTGCGGATTGATTCGGCAAAGCGAGAAGTAACGATTGGTGACCGCCAGGTTGAGCTCACTCCGAAGGAGTTCGACTTGCTACGGTTATTTGCCTCGAACCCCGGTCGAGTTTTTCCTCGTAAGTACCTGCTGGAAAAAATCTGGGACTACTCCTACGAAGGTTACGATCGGACGATCGATTCACACATCAATCGGCTGAGAGCAAAAATCGAGGAGAACCCGGAGAATCCCCAGATGGTGTTAACGGTTTGGGGCATCGGCTATAAATTCAGCGACGAGCAGTAACAACAGGAGCAGGAGCAACACGCAGGAGCAGGTAAGTCAATAGCACTTCCTGCTCCTGTCTGCTGCTCCTGCTCCTGTCTGTTCTTTCCGCAAAAAATAAATTAGCAAATTACAACAGGTTATTGTATATTTCCGCACGGTTCGTACAAGATGTGGTTCTCGACATATGGTCGCGCCCCCCGCGGCAGTCGAGTTTCAGCGCCGTGCCGAAATCTCGGAAAACGGATCTTCCTTCATTTTAACTAGGCAGTTCGTTTCGATAGGTTTTGTCGCGACGCCAGCAGTTAGCTTTAGCGGAGGGCGCGCGTCATGTCTACCCACACCAGATCGCTTTACAGAGCGATTGGCCTAATCTCTCTCCTCGGTTTACTTACCCCGCTTACTCAGGCACAAACAACCCCGGCAACGGCTCAGTTACGTCCTGCTTTACAGATCTTGGATAGCACCAAGGACCAGGATGGTCTTATGGGAGCAGTGCGCCGGGTCAAGACTGAGTACGCAAGAATCAATTTCAAAGAGGGCCAGCCAACCGAAGGCCCTCGACAGCTGTTAGAGATAACGACGTACGGAATAAGAGGAAAAAGAGTTGACAACGTTTCGTACCCCATACCCGATTCCATCGCGGGCCGAGAGGAGTACAAGTATGACCCTCGCGGTAATGTTGTGGAGAAGATTCTCCGCGACGAGCGCGGTGCCGTCCTGACCCGCGAGGCCTACGAATATGTCTTCGATGAGGTGGGAAATTGGACGAAGATGATTACAAATCTGGTCCTCATTGAGAATGGACAGCTGAAGCGGGAACCCATCGAAGTCACCTATCGAACTCTAACCTACTACGCTACCGAGAGTAATCCTCAAGCAATTGAGTCGGCGGCGTCGGGACCAGCCACAGATACCAAACAGTCTGCCGAGCCGGTGGCGAACGCCACGCACATTCAGAAGGAATCGGGCATCGCCGTTGACGGAAACTCCGTTGCCTCTGCACCGAAGATTTCGCCTGAGACCACCACGCGAGCTCGGAAAAGTGAACAGCCTGCGACCGATACTACTTCTAGGTCGTCCTCTGTATCACGCGTCGAGACACTCACAGATCCACAAGGGCCACATAATGAAACCGCGGCCCTGAACGGCAACCGCTCTTTTGAAAAACCCCGGTCCTCTACACAGAAAGCGCCCGCGGTTGTAACTCCTTCTGACTCAGCATCAGTCGCGACAGCTGATCGGAAGTTGATCGACAGTGCGAAACAGGAAGAAAGCGCGCGCGGAGTCAACGTTAGTTCTCAGCCTGAATCCAGAAAGACGTCTGCCCCACCAGAAACTGAACCTGCCTCCAACACCGTCGTCACCATACACGCGCCATCAATCACCGCCCCACCAGCCATTTCTGAGACGCAGAAGGCGTTTGAGATTTATCAATCTGGCCTACAGAAGTTTGAGGCGGGTGATGTGAAGGGTGCCATTGATGCGTACCTTGAGTCGGTAAGGTTGGAGCCTGCGTCCGCGGTGTATCAAATGAACTTGGGCCACGCGTATGTAACGCTGAAGAAAGACAAGGAAGCCATGAAAGCATTCAGAGAAGCAGTAAGACTTAACCCACAGCTTGCTGAGGCGTTCTACGGACTTGGATTCGCGAGTTTCCGCTCCAGTAAGTACCGAGAAGCAGTGGACGCATTCAAGCGAGCAGCATCGCTGAGCCCGGATATGGCGAAAGTACATTACGGTTTGGCGATGGCTTACGTCGAGTTAGACAAAATGGATGAAATGATTCAGGAATACCGAATCCTTCAGCGACTGGATTCCAAACTCGCGGCAAAGCTGACTAAAGCACTTCCCGACGTTGACTTCAGTTGTATGGGAACGCGCTACTGCAAATAGGTGGCGCAATAGTCATTCGGTTGAAGGAGTTCCAAAATGTATAACAGCCGTTTCGTGATTCTAACAGGGCATCTGAACGACTATCCGATTTCCGATCTCGTCGGGATTCTTCGGCATCAACGAAAAACCGGTCGACTGCTCATTGAATACGACAAGGGACCTGCCCATTTTTTCTTTTATGAGGGTGAGTTGGTTGACGCGAAAATGAATGAACTAACCGGGTTGCACGCCGTGTGTTTCGCGTTAGCACAACCGCCGGCGTCCTTTAACTTCAATCCTCTCATCCAGCCGACGCAAAGGACGATCGAAGATTCATTACAAAGAACTGTATCTGAACTGTTCGGATGTTGGGATGAGACCACGGTTGAAATTCCAGTTGGCGTAATAGATGTCCCAATGTTGCCGGAGAAAACTGCCGAAACCGAGCCATCTCCACCCGCCGCGGCATTACCAGCATACGAGGTGGAGCGGTTGGCACTTCCGGCTGCCGTCGTCTCTGCAAATCGTCGACCGGTGTCATTATTCGTAATGACCGCGGCTGGTGTGGTCACGTTGGGGGTGTCAACAGCTATCGCTCTCTCAGGTGGTTTCCGTAATAGTCAGGATAAAAACGGCACGCAATCAATCGTTGAAAGATCTAATAAGTCTCCAGTCGTTGATTCGGCCTCAGATTCACAGCACGCGTCAGCAGCAAAGAATGCAACCGAAGGCTCGTCGACTAGATCGCGATCCAGAGTACATAACGGAACGTCTTCTCAATCGACTCGGATGAGCGAAAAGAAGAATGAACGCGCTAATACAGAAGTTGTTGAAGGTCAAAAACCTTCGGACGTTCGCGAGTCGAACTCCAAACCTGACGCCGAATCGGTAACTGTGGTTATGGAGATTGAGAATGGTCGTGTGTTACGCGCCTCAATCGCCAACCCAAAACCGGGTTTAGATGGCTACGAGGCGTTAGCATTACGAATCGCACGTCAGCGGCGTTATTCATCGCAACAGAAGGGTCGGGAGACTGTGAAAATTAAAGTCTCTCCGTCGGATCAATAACCACTTAAACTGAAAGGCAGGCGAGAGGCATGCCGATACTGTTTCTCGAAAGCAAAACACTTCGCTATTCGATTGACGGACCGCAACGAATTGAGCTACTTGAGGCCTTACAGCAACACGAGCTTACTCCGTTAATCCGCTCCGCGCGCCGGCATTGCTTCGAACAGATGGCACCGCCTGAATCTGTAGCCGAAATCGAATCGGCTATTGCCGCTTGGATGGAGGGAAACTCCGAGGTCTTCATTCGCGGCGACGTATTTTGCTTTAAAGACTATGTGTTGTTCTTAACCTTTAATGGTTCGAATGATGCCGACAAGTCTCAGATCCGCGCAGGCATTGTTTATGCGGCGGGAACACTCGAGCCGTTTCGTAAGCTCGACTCGTTCTGTCACGAGATCCGCGAAACCTTGATCTCCGTTGTTGGTGAAGGCACTCACAACGAGCCAAATATCCCTCCTTGGGCGCAAGGGCAGCCGATGGTGCCAGAAGGATTCAAGCGCTTTATTCAACGCCAGGAAGTTGACTCGCTGTACACGAGTCTGAGGAAAGAGACGATGAGCAGGCGAATCCTGGCTGCTTCGAACCTGGAACACCACGGCGCGCGCGAGTTTCTTCGAAGTGCGCGCGAAGCTCATATGGAAGGTTATGCTGCTCGACTTCTCCCTGGTCAAACAGAGTCACAAGAATTCTCGATTGAGGGTCTGGAAAACGTCGGATTGATTGAACGTGAAGTCCAGGTGAGCTGTCGAAAAACGGGCCACGCGCTCTTTCGCTTGCCGAACGCCCAGGCGTTGGCAGTTGTCACAGTTAGTGACGCAACGTGTAGTGAATGTGGGTCGCGCGTCTCCGACGAAAAGGTTGAAGAAGTTATCGCACCAACGCAACTTGCTTCGTCATTACTTGAAGACGGCTCCTGGCTGGTCAATCGACTGCATTTTACGTTGCGGCAATTAGGACTTCCCGAAAGCGAGATTGCTGTAGGTCCCGGTGAGAGGACTGGCTATGGCCAAATGATGGCGAATATCTGCGGTGAGTCGTTCCTGTTAGTCACGCGCGACGGAGACCTCACGCCAGCATTTGCTCGTCGGGCCATTGATCTTGAGCTTGAGACTGAAGCGTCTCATCTTGTTGTGGTGGCCACCGGACGGCTCTTCAACGAAGCTGCTCTGTTATTGCAAAACCATGCGAGACGTCGCGTGAGTACGGGACATGATTTCGCCCTCGTCGTTGCAGACGATATAGGCACTGCAACCAGGGAGCTTAGCGTGGCAGTAGAGAGTGTTTCGCAAAGAGTAGTAGCGGAGCATCTGTGTTATCTCGACAACAGCGTTGGCCTGAACGTCAGTCGTCTGCTTCTGGCGAAATTCAATTTATCGACTCCCGCTCTGGACCAAGCGGCTGAGTCTTTGCCAGTGCCCAAAACGCCGCTAGCCCTCGCCGCATCAGCAGCGTCCGAGACATCTGCGACCCGGGAATCCGTGGAAGTCTTCGAAACTGAAATCGCTCCGGCGGAGACCTTTACTGCTGAACACGAAACACCTCCCGTCGATCCAGAACATCCGGTTCATTCAGACACCTACGTTGCGTGGGATCATTTGTAATCCTCGTTCTCTGACGGGCTTGCGCGGCGTTTGGCGTTATTGCGTAAATGAAGAAGAAGGTCAGCTTAGCTAGAAGCCTGTCGCAGAGAGTCCGTAAGCCGGCGCGAGTTCCACACCCGGTCCAGAATAAGTCCGCAAAACCTGAGGTTCTGTCTACAGCCGGACCATCTGAGGAAGAACGGTGGCAGCGTGATATGGCTACGCTGCGACGAGCAGCCGAAGATCTGGCGAAACTGCGATCAGAGCGACGTGTTTCGTACCGCCCGAATGTAGATCAGTTCGATCGAATTGCATCGTCGGTCATCGAATGCACAGATCAACAACGGTCGGCGACAATCAGGCGGCTCTATAGCCTGGATCCGGAACGCGCGGCTTCTTTTCTCAATATCTTCTTGCAGGGGTGCTCTCGTGAAGAGCGACAACAGATCGGTGCGGCACTCGACGCCTCAGGCTTGGTCGGTGAAGCAATAAAAGATCTCACAGGTCGCAGTCACAGCAATTCTTACCGGGCGTATTCGTTGCTCTTCCTCGTGGCCAAGGCCGGTACTATCGGACCGCTCATGCGCGTCATCGAAGATCACCCCAACATAGAATTGAGGCTTGCGTTAATTCGACTGTTGAGTTCGAGTGGCGGCTCGGATCTTATCTTTCAATTTCAACATCTACTCACCAACGCTTCCCTCCCTATTGAGCTCAGTGCCCCAATAAAAGAAATAGTTAGGCACCTGCGCGCACAGCCACTCGAGATCACTCCTTCAGCCGCGTAACAGACAGGAGCAGGAGCAGCAGGCAGAAGCAGGACGGCCTTCGTGCGCCTGCTCCTGTTTCTTTTGCTTTTTGCGATTCAAGGATTTCCATTTACTATTGACGTTTTTCCATGCGCTTTAAACTTCAATCCGAGTATCAACCGAAGGGTGATCAACCCGCGGCCATCGACGCAATCGTGCGCGGTCTTAGTGATGGTGCGAAGGATCAGGTTTTGCTCGGTATTACAGGCAGCGGCAAAACATTCACTATTGCGAGCGTGAT
>DATJKB010000095.1:0-9580 GCA_035491875.1 Pyrinomonadaceae bacterium
ATTGAACAGAAGCAAATAGGAGCTACTCAACTTCCCTTCTACACGCTTCGTCTGGCTGCTAATAACTCTCTGGTTCTGGTTCCCGTCTCAAATGCAACAGAAGTTGGCCTCAGATCCCCAATCTCATCGGGACAGTGCGACGTGCTTTTCAAAGCACTAGCAGATGATTTTATTTCCCCCGCTAACGACTGGAAGGATCGTTTCAAGGAGTTTTCTGAAAAGATGCGCACCGGCGATATTTTTGAAGCCGCCGATGTGCTGAAACACTTAACTTATCTCAGTCATCTCAAACCTCTCTCGTTTCGTGAACAACGCATGCTAGAACGTTCACGTTACCTGGTCGTTTCTGAACTGGCCGCCGTTTGCCGCCAGCCTGAGTGCAATATCGAACCACGCGTCGACGAGGCGATTGCCAAAGCGTGTGCAAAACACGACAAGCGTCCCGCGCGCACCCGTGTTGCAGCAGCTGCTGCCGGCCATTAGCTTCAAAAATCTCGCCTAATTTGTGCGTCCAGCGTTGAAGGGCGACGTGTGTCCGGGGCAAGAGGATAAATGTCAAATGACATATGACCAATGATTTCCGCCTTTTCCCCGCTTTCCCTTTTCCCTCTTCCCGCTTCCGCTTTCCGGCGTGCTATGATTTGGTGCCTCCGGAGGAAATGGCTTACAGATCAGGCGCACCTTACGCGCCTCTTTAGTAATGGACGAACTACCAAGTAGCTGGCTGGGGATCTTGATCGCTGAAGGCGACTTAGGCGCATCAACTACCTGGACCGTCACTCTCCTAAAACTACTCGCCGTTATTGTGCTCGTGGCCGCTAATGGCTTCTTTGTGGCGGCTGAGTTTGCCCTGGTCGGCGTCCGTTCATCGCGCATCGAAACGCTTGCCGCAAGTGGCAGCAAATCCGCTCGCCGCCTGCTCGATCTGCTGAAAAATCTGAACGCTTACCTGTCTGCGTCGCAGTTAGGGATCACTCTCGCCTCGCTCGCCCTGGGATGGATTGGTGAACCAGCAATCGCGAGCCTACTCGCGAATCCGCTTCATCGCTTGCCCGATCCCTGGCGACACACCATTGCCTTCCTTATCGCCTTCTCGATCATCACTTCGTTGCACATCGTAATTGGTGAACAGGCGCCAAAGCTTCTGGGACTGGCTCGCGCTGAAAGAGTTGCTCTCGCCATCGCTCTCCCGATGGAGCTTTTCTACAAAGTATTCAGTTGGCCCATTCGAGCACTCGATTGGGCCAGCGCCCGGGTAGTGAAAGTAATCGGCATCAATGCATCAGCCGACCATGCGTCAACTTACACGGAAGCCGAGCTACGAAAGCTCATCGACATCTCCCGCGAGAGTGGCCACCTACGAGCCGAAGAACGCCGTTTGATTCATCGAGTGTTTGAGTTTTCAGATACTGTTGTCCGCGAGGCAATGGTGCCGCGCACAGAAATGGCGGCGATCACCCACACCTGCACACTCGAGCAAATCACGAAAGCATTTGAGCAACATCAATATTCGCGTTTGCCCGTTTACCGCGAATCACTCGACGACGTGATCGGATTCATTCACAGCAAGGACGTGATGCCTTACTTGTTGAAACCGGAGCACTTTCGTTTGGAAAATGTGATGCATTCACCGCTTTATGTCGTTGACACGGCGCGTCTCGAAGATGTTCTTCGGCAGATGCAGAAAGCTAAGATGCACTTTGGTTTCGTCGTCGACGAGCACGGCGGCCTTGAGGGCATTATCACGTTGAATGATCTGCTGGAGGAGATTGTTGGTGAGTTGTCCGACGAACATGACGAAGAAGTGAACGAACAGATCACGCAGCTCGGAGAGACGCGGTATCTCCTCGCAGGTGCGCTGGCGGTGAGAGATCTCAATCGACGATTGAAATTGTCTGTGCCTGAATCTGAAGTTTACACAACAGTTGGCGGGTTTTTGATGACTGAGGCCGGTCACGTGCTCAAATCAGGCGAGACTGTTAAGTACAACGGTTTGTTGTTTCAAGTGGATCGCGTTGAAAAGCGTCGCGTGATGCGCGTGCAATTGGAGATCGTTAAAGAAGACGAAGCAGCAAACGCGGCGAATGCCCCACACTAAAGAACAGCCTCAGTTTACACAGATTATAAAAACATTGCCGATTTTTGATTGTCGATTGGTGAGTTCTTCGATCAGCAATTGGCAATCGACAAGCGGCAATGTTTTTATAATCTGTGCAATCTGTGGATATCCTTAACACGATGGAGCAAACACATGAGCTGGATCGAGCAAATACTCGCGCGTGAAATTCTCGACTCTCGTGGCAACCCAACTATTGAAGCGGAAGTTGTGTTGGCCGAAGGAGTGATCGGCAGGGCCGCCGTACCTTCAGGCGCCTCAACCGGAGAGCACGAAGCCGTCGAACTTCGCGATGGCGACAAGAATCGATACGGCGGGAAGGGTGTGACAAAAGCTGTACGCAACGTCAACGAGGTGATTGGCCCAGCTCTTGAAGGTTTCGATGCCTTGGACCAGATTGAGATCGATGAGGCGCTGCTCCAACTTGATGGCACCGCTACTAAATCGAAGCTTGGAGCGAATGCGCTCCTGTCGGTTTCGCTTGCCACCGCTCGAGCTGCGGCAACCTATCTCGAGATCCCGCTCTACCGATACCTCGGTGGCACAAACGCACGAACACTGCCCGTTCCCATGATGAACATCATCAATGGCGGCGCGCATGCCGATAACAACGTCGACTTTCAAGAGTTCATGGTCGTGCCCGTCGGCGCGGCAACGTTCCGTGAGGCACTGCGAATGGGTGCAGAGGTCTTTCATGAGTTGAAAGCCGTCTTGAAGAAAAAAGGATACGCGACGAGCGTAGGAGACGAAGGCGGGTTTGCGCCAAATCTGCGATCGAACGAAGAAGCCATTGAAACGATACTTGAAGCTGTAACAAAGGCGGGATTCAGTGTGGGTGGAGATTGTTTGTTGGCATTGGATCCGGCGGCAAGCGAGTTTTTCGACGGTCGATCGTATGTCTTCAAGAAGAGCGACAAGCGCAAGTTGACCAGCGAAGAAATGGTCGCGTTCTGGCAAAACTGGTGCAGTCAATATCCAATCATTTCGATCGAAGACGGTATGGCCGAAAACGACTGGAACGGATGGAAATTACTGACAGACGCTATTGGCGAACGAGTGCAACTTGTTGGCGACGATCTGTTTGTCACGAACACATCGTTTCTCCAAAAAGGAATTGATCTCGGTGTTGCCAACTCGATTCTGATCAAAGTCAATCAGATCGGAACTCTAACAGAGACACTTGCATGCATCGAGCTGGCTCAGAAGCATGGGCGCACAGCGATCATTTCGCACCGTTCAGGTGAAACTGAGGATCCGTTCATCGCCGATCTAGCTGTCGCGACTAACGCCGGACAGATCAAAACTGGGTCTTTATCACGCACTGATCGCATCGCGAAATACAATCAGCTGTTGCGGATTGAAGAAGATTTGCGAGGGTCGGCGAAGTATCCAGGTCAAAGCGCTTTCTATCAGATTCAAATCAAAAAGCGATCGAACAACAAACAAAAGAAGGCGCGTGCCCAGGCTGCCCGGAGATAATTCAACTGACTTGGAATGAAGTCAGTACCACCTGCGGTAGCGGGTGGGTGCGAAGCGATTGCCGATTCTACATTGTCGATTAGAATGGGTCGGCAACTAATGATTTGGTGATGGCTTCGCACCCACCTGCTACCGCAGGTGGTACTGACTTCATTTCACGGAGATCAACGTATTGAACGCTAAACGTGGACCACTTGCACTAATCATCATCGATGGCTGGGGTTACTCCGACTCACGGGAGGGCAACGCAATCGCACTCGCTGCCACGCCTTTTTATGACGAAATGACGCAACAGTATCCGCACACGCTGCTGGAAGCTCACGGTAGTCGTGTTGGTCTTCCGCCCGGCATCATGGGAAATTCCGAAGTCGGTCATCTAAACATTGGTTCCGGTCGCGTGATTCGCATGGACGTGTCGCTTGTGGACCACGAGATCGAGACAGGCGCGTTCTTCAAAAACAAAGTTCTCCTTGAAGCGATTGAAGGCGCTAAGAACCGGGGACGCGCTCTTCATCTGATGGGTCTCTGCTCGGATGGCCAGGTTCACTCCTCGCTGACTCATCTCTACGCGCTGTTACAAACGGCCAGGAACCACAATCTCGATCGGGTGTTTGTGCACTGCTTTCTCGACGGACGCGATACACCGCCGAGTTCCGGCGCAGATTACGTCGCAACGCTTCAAAGAAAGATTGATGAAATCGGCGTCGGGCGCATCGCCACGGTCATAGGTCGATACTACGCGATGGATCGTGACAAGCGTTGGGAACGTACCCAACGCGGATACGATCTGCTTGTCCATGCAGTTGGAAAGTACGTTACTGATCCTGTAACCGCAATCAGAGAATCTTATTTGGCAGGGACGACTGATGAGTTCCTCGAGCCGCTTGTGTTGGTTGATGGTAGTGGCGCTCCCATCGCGAAGATCGAAGACGATGATTCAGTCATTTTCTTCAACTTCCGTCCGGATCGTGCGCGACAACTCACGCGCGCACTCGCCATCCCCGGCTTCAATGAGTTTCCAGTTCCCGATCGCCCAAGTGTCCACTTCAGTTGCTTCACTCTTTACGACAGCACATTCAACTTGCCGATCGCGTTCCCACCTCGCGCCCATCACAACGTTCTCGCTCAAGTTTGGGCGCGCCTGGCAGTCAACAACTACCGGCTTGCGGAAACGGAAAAGTACGCGCACGTCACGTATTTCTTTAATGGCGGCGTCGAAAAAGAACATGCGCACGAGAAACGTCTGCTTGTTCCGTCACCGAAGATTGCGACCTACGATCTGCAACCTGAAATGTCGGCGTTCAAAGTAACCGACAAGGTCTTGCGCGCAATCGATGAACGCGAAACTGACGTCTTCGTGATCAACTTTGCCAATCCAGACATGGTCGGACACACAGGCAAACTCGATAAAACTATCGAAGCTTGCCAGTATGTCGATACGTGTCTTGGTTGGATCACAAAAGGAATCCGTCAGGTTCGTGGAACCACAATCATCACAGCAGACCATGGCAATGCGGAACAGATGATCGATCTCTTAACCGGTAGCCCGCACACAGCGCACACAACCAATCCCGTTCCTTTTCATCTTATCGATGAAGATGCGAAAGGAATGAAGCTCCGGAGCGCCGGCGCACTCGAGGATGTTGCTCCCACGATGCTGGCAATGATGGGATTGGAGCAACCGCCGGAGATGACTGGAACAGACTTGAGGATCTTGTGAGGAGAGGAACTCGCCAGGTTCTTTTCTGTAGCTCAATCGTATTTCTGGAGCCTACTAGTGAACCAATGTCCCTATTACGTCTCGTGTTGACCTCACGAGGCTTCATCCAAGAAGACAACGAGAAGAAATCACCCTCAGAGTAGGTACGCTTGCAGTTCGATCCCCGCAACATACTGGTCATTGACTTTGGACAGCTTGGCGACGTTGTGATGAGCCTGCCGGCCCTTCGCGCAATCCGCGAACGTTTCCCGCATGCTCGTATCACGGTGGCAGCCGGCAAACCCGCCGCAGACATCGTTAAGCTTTCCGGCTACAGCAATGAAACGTTTGAAATCGATCGCGTCGCTCTGCGAGATGGAGCAAAGCTGCTTTCAATCGCGCGCATTTTCAAGATCGTGAGCCAGGTCCGTAAGGCGAAGTTCGATTTTGTAATAGACCTTCACAGCTTGTCAGAAACAAACGTGCTTGGTTTTCTATCCGGCGCTCCTCATCGGTTGTACGCGAGACGCCCGAATCGTTCTCTCGATTATCTTTCGAACTTCAGGCCACGTCCTCCTGAGGAAGCCAAAAAAAAGCATCTCGTCGACCGCTACCTCGACGTGCTCAAGCCCCTGGACATATCAGCGGTCAATCGAACACCTCAACTGAAAACAAGTTCAGAGGCGAACGCATCCATTGAAGGCCTCCTGAAACGTGAGAAGGTTGACACAGGTAGTTTGCTGGTGGGCCTATTTCCGGGAGCAGGGTATGCAGGACGCCGGTGGCCACTCGAACGATTTGCGGAGCTTGCAGACTACCTAATTAGAAATGACCGTGTGCGCGTGCTTGTTTTCGCGGGCCCCGAGGAGCCAGGGTTTGTTCAACAGATGCACAAGTCATTTCCGCCTTCAACAATCTTCTTCGATCGCCTGACCATACCTCAACTGGTTTCCGTCCAGGCCCGTCTCACGCTGTTTATTTCCAACGATACCGGGCCCTGTCATACGGCCGCGGCGGCCGGAACTTCCGTAATGGTCCTGATGGGTGAGCCGAATCTCCACAGCTACGTACCGGTCGGCGACCACACTTTCGTGTGTGCCAACTCCATCCTCGACATCACCCTTGAGCGGGTATATAGCCTTGCCCATGAGTTACTTGCGACGAATCGCACCGGAAAACTCTTCTCGTTACCGGACGTCTGAACACCCAACTCTGGAAAACAATACAAACCTCTAGACAAACGTCGTTTAACGGGCTACTATGTCATCGGTCCACCGTGCGGCGGGCCCATCTAGCAGCCGCAAAACCCCCGCCACTCACAGTCAACTTTTCCAGAAGTTAGCCTGCCTCAGCGCATCACGGAGAAAAAAATGTCTAGATTAGCTACGAAAATCAGTCTTGTTGGTATTTGTCTCCTGGCTTTCTCTTCAGTCGGCTGGGCGCAGACTGGCGCCACAGCCCGAGCTGTAAACGCCCCCCAACCAGTTTCTGAAAGCGATCGCAACCGCGACGGTCTGATTGGCCCTGTCAGGAGAGTTCGTACTGAGGTTGCCAAGCTCAGCACTCAGGACGGCAAATCGGTCGAAAGCAAACACGTGGTCCTTGAAATCGTTGCGTACGATCTCAAAGGAAACAAAATCGAGAATCAATATTTTCCGATTGCTGGGGCAACACTCACCGGTAAGGAAGTTTATAAGTACGACGAGAAAGGCAACATCAGTGAGATGACGTTGCTGAATACTGACGGCACGCTCCTTGGCAAAGAGATTTACAAGTACGAATACGATTTCGCCGGCAATTGGAACAAGATGACTACATCTGTTGCCGTGATCGACGGTCGTGGCATTACATTCGAGCCGACTGAGATCACTTACAGATCGATCATGTACTATCTTGACGAAGCCATGGTGAAGATGGCTACACCTGGTGCCACGCCGACGTCGACTCCGGCAAACTCCTCTGCCACACCCGCAAACTCCAATGCGTCAGCGCCAGTAACGCATCCGGTCGCCGCTCCAACACCGGAGCAAAAGCAGCCACAGAAGAAGGCTGACTCGCGCAAAAACAGCTCAACAACCGCGACCGTTCTTCCTACAGCGAATACTTCTTCAGCGAGATTGAACAATGGTGGTTCAGTCGAAGCGAAGACAGTAGCTGTGAACCCGAACAACAGCGTTCCCATGGTTAACCTTGGTGACGAGCCACCTCCAAGTCCAGCGCCGAAACCGATGAAGCCTGTTTCGGGCGGAGTCTTGAACGGCACAGCTCTGTCGCTTCCTCCACCCGCTTACCCGGAGAGTGCGAAGCGAATGAAGGTTCAAGGTATCGTGACTGTGGAAGTTGTTTTGGATGAAACCGGCAAAGTGATTTCTGCAAATGCTACCGACGGACCGCAGATGCTACGCGATGCAGCCGTGTTGGCAGCCAAGAGAGCGCGATTCTCTCCGACGAAACTGTCCGGCATGCCGGTGAAGGTTTCAGGAGTGATCAACTACAAGTTCGCACTCGTTCAGTAACCTACCCAACTTGGCGCGCTCATCCATGAGCGCGCCACTCACAGTTCTTTACTTCAATTGTCTTCTCCCAGGAGGGGCTAGTTCAAATGGCATTGACAGGACACCTCAGCGATCTTTCGCTTTCCGAGCTCATCGAGTTTTTCTGCAATCAACGCAAGAGTGGCCGACTAAAAGTCCTGTATCCGCAGGGAGCCGGCTATTTCTTCCTGCAGGCGGGTTCTGTCGTCGATGCGCGCATTGGCGTGCTCAGTGGAATCGAAGCGGTTTACTATGCGTTGACACTGCCGAATGCTGAATTTGAATTCAATGTCGACGCCGAAGCCGGCGAACGCACAATCAACCAGCCTTGGACGCAAGTCGTACTCGAAGGCTTGCGCCGCTTAGACGAAGGCATCGCACCGGAATTGGCGTTTCCTCCAGGCTACGTTCCAGAGCCAGATGATCTCCCGGCGAGCCCAGTCGAACATTTTAACGACGAAAAGCATCGGTCGTTTTCGCCGGCGATGTTTGGTGTTGGAAACGAGGTCGGTAGCCGAAAGCCCTTGTTCATCGGCGCGATCGCTGTTGCTCTAATAGCCAGCGTCGCAGTGATTGGCGTACCAGCCGGATGGTACAGTTCTAAAGCGAAACCAGCACCAGTCGAATCAACCACGGCTGAGGTTGCGCCAACACAGCCACAAACAGAAAGCGCACCAGCAACGCCCGTTGAAAGCGCTCCTGCGGCACCGGGTGAAGATGCGGCGGCTGCACTCAGACGTCAGCGCGAAAGAGACAAAGCAAAACGCGATGCAGCCAGAGCGCAAAACGAGACTGCGCCAGTTCAACCTCAGGCGAATATACCTTCGACGCCAGGATCAAAACGAGTGACGGTGACTGTGACCTATGATGAATCTGGTCGAGTTACTCAGGCGTCGGGTGGAGATGCGACCGCCGTTCGTATTGCACGACAGAAGCGATTTCCTCCAGGCAAAGCAGGATCTGCGACTATCACAATTCCGATCAACTGATCGTGAATCGTGAATCGTGAATGGTGAATCGTGAATCGTGAATGGTGAATAGGTCTAATAGGACAATATGGACCAATTCGCGATTTACGATTCACGATTCACCACACCCAACATCACCAGCAGTGCGCGCTTTAGACCCAAGTCACGACCTTTTGGGTCGTACCACTCCGCTAGCGTGTGTGACAATCCCGCTTGACCACCAGCGCCTAGCGTAATTGCAGGAATCCCTAAAGCTATCGGCAGATTGGAATCCGTCGACGCCTGCTCAAGTCTTGCATCAAATCCAACAGCTTTAGTCGCTGCTACTGCGAGTTCGACCAAATAGGATCCAGGCGCGGTTTTCCCGGTTGGACGTGTGCCGATCAAGTCGAGCTGCATCTGCAAAGGTGCGTCGCCAGGTCGTGCTCCGTTGTTTTCTTCCTGAACTGCGTCGGTAACAGCGCGGCGAAAGTACGCATCCAGTCGTCGGAGTTCGGCTTCGTCGGCCGAACGCAGATCAACTTCCATCGAAGCCTCGGCTGGAATCGCGTTAATGCTCTCGCCGCCTTCGATTCGTCCGATATTGAACGTCGTCCGCGGTTCTTTTGGAGCAGGGTAATTGACGAGACGGGTGATAGCGCGCCCGAGTGCATGAATTGCGTTTGGCGATCCAAAATCTCCCCACGAATGTCCTCCAGATCCTTTCAGGCAAACGCGATAACGACGTGACCCGAGAGCTTCATTAGTTATGCGATCAACTCCCGGCCCATCCAGACTTATAAAT
>DATJKB010000096.1:0-4673 GCA_035491875.1 Pyrinomonadaceae bacterium
TCAGGACTGAACGTTCGTACATTTCGAATGCCGGAGGAAGGCTGAGATGGGACTTTGGAGCAGAATGAAGCGTTCAATGCGCGCCCTGTTTGGCGGGGTAATTGAGAAGACTGAAGACCCGGAACTCATACTTCAGCAAACAATCCGCGACATGCGCGACCGCGTACCTGAACTCAATAATTCCGTGGCGCAGGTAATGGCGACCGAAAAATTGCTGGCCAAGAATAAGGAACGGCTCGAGACGCAAGTCGTCGATCTCGATTCCAAGATTCGAGCCTCAGTAAAGATGGGTCGCGATGATATTGCGACTGCTTATATCGGCCAGTTGCAGCAGGCCCAGGTGGATCTGCAAAAAACGGGACAGCAACTGGATCACGCGACCAGCGCATCGAAACAAGCACTTAAGGCCCGCGACAATTACGTGTTGCAGATGCAGCGCCGAACCGCCGAGGCGATGCAGTTGATAAACCAGTCGAAGCAGGCAAAGCTTCAGGAACAACTCGCTCAAACTATGGAGTCGTTCCAGCTGGGCGACGATGCTTCAACGTTCAATGAAATGCGCGACAAGATCGATCGTCGTGCGGCCGCCGCAGAGGCAAAGATGCAGTTAGGATCCGCCAACGTCGATACGCAGATGCAGGACATAGAACGCGAGGCGATGGATATGCAACTGCAGGACAAGCTTCTTACGTACAAGCGCGAAATGGGACTGCTCGGCACCGGAACTGCAGCAAGTTCGCCCCAGGCGTTACCTGCTGAAGGTGAAACTTCCGGCAGCGCAAATCAAAACGGGAGCGGTTCCACTTCTTAACGCCAGTCAGAACAACATGGCCGAGTTTCCAAAGTTTGATCTGAAATACCTAAGAGAGGCGTTTAAGGAGCCAATAAACTTTTGGGGCATGGCCGGGTTTGCCGTCGCTGCTGCGTATGTTCAGGATGTTACTCCGTTGGTTGCCGCCCTGGCGGCTGAGGGTCTCTATTTAGCTACTGTGCCTGCTACTTCTTTATATCGTCAGCTAGTTGACCGCCGTGAAAAACAACGGCTGCTGAAACTGCGCGAACAACAACGCGAAGCGCTTATCAAGTTGTTCGATCCGCGGGAGCGTGAGGCCGTTGAGTATCTCCGTTGGATGAAGAATCAGATCTATTCAAACTACAAGAAGTTCACCGGCGCCAAGCAGATCCCTCATAACATTCAGAGCCTCGATCAACGCTGGGAAGATTTCGTCGATCTGCTCGATGTTTATCGTCGCCGTAAACATCACCTTCGCTCAATCAATCGTCAGGCGGTGCAGAATCAGTTGGTCCAGGCTGAACGTTCCGTGCAGGCCTCGAAAGATGATCGCGAGCGACGCATTCAGCAGGCAAACGTCGAAATACTCAAGCGACGTGTCGCTGCATTCAACGACATCGAGCGTTCGGTGAAGTTAGTGGAAGGACAGTTGCAGTCGATCGAGAACTTCTTTGGATTGGTAAACGATCAGGTGGTTACCCTACCTACACCTGAACGAGTTTCGTCCCTTGATTTCGAGCAGCTCAGCGATTCGATCGCGATGACGAAGCAGATGCTCGAAGAAACTTCCGATACATTTGCTGCGCTCGACAGCCATAACCGCGACATCGGAAACTACGAACTGCTGTTATCTAATACCGGAACGTCGAAGTAACTTCAGTCGGGTTTGAGAGGCGAAGCGATTAGTCCGCCCTCGTAGGTCTTCCTGTACTCCTCCATCTCTTTGGCCAGTAGGACGTCAAGCTGTCGCAACTTCATGAGCTCGTAGTCCAGATTTTTGTCGTCCTTCGCCAAGTACTGCACCATCGCTTTCACAATGTTGTACTGAGCCTTTGCGAAACCTGGTTGGATCGCCAACGCCTTTTTGAAATAAACGATCGCACGCTCCTGACGACCGTCGATCACCCACAACTCTCCATCCATCACCGCTAATCCCATCTCCAGCAGTGCATTCGGGTCGTCGGGTTTCTGAGCCAGGGTCTCACTCGCGCGTTTCAAGTTCTCAGCACGCGTTAATAGATTGATAAAAGACGGCCGTGTTCTGTCTTCGTCTGAGGTGCGAGCTTCCCAAAGCTGTCTCGCTTCGGTCAGTCTTCCTTGTTCCAGTAACAGACGTCCAAGCCGCCATCGCCCGCTCATATGCTTCGGGTCGATAGCCATGCCTTGCCGGTAGATCTGCTCGGCGCTCTTTACGTCTTTTGCTTCAACGAGAAGTTGGCCCAAAGCATCATAGACCATGAATAGATTGGCGTTGATTCGGAGCGCTGATTGATAAGCGGAGATTGCTTCAGCTTGAAACCTATCATCGTTTTCCAGCCCCTCCCCAATCATGGCATACGCTTCACCATACTGGGGATCGATCTCCAGTGCTTTCCGAGCACTTGCGATTGCTTCGTTGATAGCTCCGTGACCAGCATCAGCCTTGGCCTTTAGGGCGTAGAGCTCCTTGCGTTTTGGTTGACAGCGAATCGCTGAGCCAAACTCCCTGGATGCGTCCTCTGTCTTCCGCTGAGCCATTCGGACGAAACCGGCAATCGCGTACGGTCGGAAATCCTTTGGACTTAGCTTCTTTGCTTTAGTTGCGTAAGCCAGCGCCTCCTCAAATTCGCCTTTCTCATAAAGCGCGAACCCGGTTTCAACTAAGGCATCAACCTCGCCGGATTGCGTTGGATCTTGTCCGTTGACCTGTGAAGCAGTGCTACCACCCGAGGATGCGTGAACGATAGGGATGTGGGAGCACGAGACGCAAAGAAATATCAGAAGCATCTCGGCAAGCTTCGAACGTGGAGAAGAAACCACCATGGATACAACTCCTTACGTGCGGTCTGTTCTGTGGATCCTCACTGAGGACCGGGTTAGCATCGACATATTAAAGTGGGAGCGTTGGATTGCCAATTGTGACTAACGTAACGTTGATCGCTGACTTTGAAAACGCAGTACCGCACAGTGTAATCGAAAAGGAAACTGAGATATTTGAGAAGCCGAGGAGCGAGTAATCTTCGGCTAAGCTCTTTGGGGCTGATCGAGTGCTATGGGCAAAGAGCAAAGCGGAAAGAGCGAAGGCCAAAGGCCAAAGACCTAAGGCCAAAGGCTTCACGCAACTCAGCGCCAAAACCACCGCTGCGACCGCTCAACCCACCGAATTTCAGCACTTTAGTTCTTAATGTTTCTGCTGAACAAGCACACTCTATAGCATTGAAAAAAAAGATGGCCACAAGATATTGACACTCGTCTCGCAAAGGAGTATATTCCGCTCCGCTTGAGACGAGGCGGGTAATCGGAACAGCGGCAGGCCCCCCTTGCCATGGTTTCGATTGGGAAATAATCGCCTCGAATAGAGCCAACCGGGGTTTCCGCCACACATCTTAGTTAATGGCTACGTGAGTAAATCGCGGCGCCGAACCGTTTTTGAAACCCGATTTATCGGCTTGTAGGTCTCCCGCAAGAAAGGCAAAACAATGAGCGCAGCTATCGGAAAAAAATCCCCAAACGGCGTCGCATCTCCTTCAGTCGCAACCCGCAAAAAGTCTCAACCACTTGGTCTCAATGCTAAGCGCGTTGTAAGCAAGCGCTATTCGTTGAAGGATTCAAAAGGACGCGCAATCGAAGAGTGGGCTGATATCGTTCGACGCGTCGTTGGACACGTTTCTGCTGCAGAGAGAGATGCCGAAAAGCGCGATCTGTTTTTTGCGGCGATGAGTGAAGTGATGCTCGACCGCGAGTTTTTGCCAAACACCCCTTGCCTTGTGAACGCCGGTAAAGCCAACGGGCAACTTGCTGCATGTTTCGTGTTGGAAGTGCCTGATTCGCTGAACGGAATCATGGATCACGCGAAAGCTGCCGCCGCCATTCATCAAACAGGTGGCGGAACCGGAATGACCTACGAATTCCTGCGACCCTCGGGAGCGATGGTTAGTTCAAGGAGCGGTGTGGCGTCTGGTCCGGTTTCGTTCATGAACATCGTCAACCAGGTCACTGACGTGGTGAAACAAGGTGGCGTCAGGCGTGGAGCAAACATGGGCATGATGCGCGTTACGCATCCTGATGTGCTGCGCTTCATTCATGCGAAGAACGATCAGCACTCGCTGACGAATTTCAACATCTCCGTCAACGTCACGGATAAGTTTCTCAAGGCCGTCGATAACAACGAGTGGTTTCAACTCGAATTCAACGGTGAGTCTTGGACCGACTCGATTTACGATCCGGTAAGCGACGGCGACTACGTTGTTTACCGTCGTCCGGACGGTTCCACCGTCACCTTCTGTGATCGCCAGGCATTCCTGAAAGCAGATCTTTCGAACTGCACCATTGAAGAAGCGCCCAAGCCGGGAATGGTGTTCGCTACAGATATTTGGAATCGCATTGTTGCGAGTGCGCACAAGTACGCGGAACCGGGTATCGCTTTCATCGATGAAGTAAATCGTCACAATCACATGATGAAGTCGATGGGTCCGATTTACTCTTGCAACCCCTGTGGCGAACAGTTTTTGCACTTTTCAAACTCGTGCAACCTCGGTTCGATCGACCTGGCCAAGTTCTACGATCCAGAGAAGCGAGTCGATTGGGATCGTCTTCGTGAAGTGACGCACCTCTGCACTCGTTTTCTCGATAACGTCATCGACACGTGCGCCTGGCCGCTACCGGAGATCAATGACGTCGT
>DATJKB010000097.1:0-11911 GCA_035491875.1 Pyrinomonadaceae bacterium
CCTGTTGCAGTTTAGGAAATCGGTTCGGCTTCGCTAAAAGATGATAATCGGGATTGCAGCTGTCGCCCGGAACGGGGCCATCGGCAAAAAAGGAAAGTTGCCGTGGCACTATTCGTCCGATATGAAGTTCTTCAAAAGGACGACCATGGGCCATGCTGTGGTGATGGGACGCAAGACATGGCTTACCCTCAAGAAGCCACTGACGGGCCGGCTCAACATCGTATTGAGCCGGGATGGCAACCTCGACCCCCAGGAGTCTCTGGTGGTTCTCCGCGATATTGATTCAGTGCTTTCGTTTAATAGCTCAATAACAACCGATATGTTCGTCATCGGCGGCGCACAGATTTATCGTGAGTTTCTCGCTCACATCGAAAAATGGATCATCACTGAGGTGCCGTTAACAGTCGAGGGTGCAGACGCGTTTATGCCCGAAGGTTATTTGGACGACTTTAAGCGTGTGGAATCAGAAAAGATTGACGACGAGCTGGTAGTGAAGTTTTACGAACGTGAATAGTGAATAGTGAATAGTGAATCGTTAATTGCCAGCCAACTCTCTGCGTAGTCCTCTGCGGCCGCTGCGTCTCTTGCGGTATTGTTCGACTGACAACTGAGCACAACCAAACCGAAACAAGACTCTTCCGTATTCGTAGCGTGTAAATGATCTGGAAATAAAACCGCAAGAGACGCAGAGGACGCAGAGGTTACGCAGAGAGTTGAGTCCTAGTTACCAGTTACCAGTTACATTTTACCATTCACTATTCACTATTCACGATTTACGATTAACTAAAACAATTCATGGATCGCCTCTTCAACGGATCGCACGCCCACAACGCGCATTCCCAATAATCGTTCCATTCCAGCAACGTTCGACGCCGGAATCACGATCTTCTTGAAACCCAATGCCTGCGCTTCTTTCACGCGCGCCGCAGCTTGCAAGGCGCCTCGCACTTCGCCCGTCAAGCCCACTTCACCAAAAACCGCCGTGTGTGGATCAACCGTCGTATTCTTAAAGCTCGAGGCGATCGCCGAAACTACGCCGAGATCTACAGCAGGCTCGTCAACTTCCAACCCGCCTGCGATATTCACAAAGACATCGTCGCCAGTTAACTGAAGGCCAACGCGTTTTTCCAACATTGCAATCATCAGCGCGACCCGATTTTGATCCACACCTTGCGTCATTCGCCGACCCGTTCCGTACTTACTGCCCGACACCAGCGCCTGTATCTCGACCAATAACGGACGCGTTCCTTCCATGCACGCAGTTACGATCGAGCCCGCAACGTTCAGTGGACGCTCTTGCAAAAACATCTGCGACGGATTGGCCACCGGGATCAAACCCGCGCCTGTCATCTCAAACACACCGACTTCGTTCGCCGCCCCAAATCGATTCTTGGTCGCGCGCACGATGCGGTGGTTGTGATGTCGCTCGCCTTCGAAGTAAAGAACCGTGTCGACGATGTGTTCGAGCGCTTTTGGTCCGGCGATCGAACCATCCTTGGTGATGTGGCCGATTAGAAAGACAGGAACACCTCGGTTCTTTGCCAGTAATAGAAACTGATGCGCTACTTCCCTGACCTGGGATACTGATCCCGGCGCCGATTCAATCAAGCTTGAGAAAACGGTTTGGATCGAATCAACGATGATTGCGCCCGGAACCAAACGATCGATCTCGTGAAACATGTTTTCGAGATTAGTTTCCGGCAGCAGGTAAACGTTTGCGGCAGTGATGCCGAGCCGCTCGCCGCGAAGTTTTATCTGCCGCTCCGACTCTTCACCCGACACGTACAGAACTAATGTATTCGAGGCGCTTAGTTGATCCGCCACCTGGAGTAGCAGAGTGCTTTTGCCGATTCCCGGATCGCCGGCGATTAGGACCAGCGTCCCCGGAACGATGCCGCCACCAAGCACACGATCAAACTCGGTTACACCCGATGAGATTCGCACATCGTCCTGTGGTTCGATTTCAGTGAAAGGTACGGCGGCTACATCACGAAGTTTGAATCCTATTCGGGCGCCCGACTTTCGCGAGGGTTGTGCGCGTTCTTCAACAAGCGAATTCCACTCACCACACTCGGGGCACTTTCCCAACCACTTGCGCGACTGATGTCCGCAGTTTTGGCAGGCGAAGATTGTTTCGGTTTTCTTCATGACTTGGATACTTTACGACAAGCTTAAGACGTGGCCTGGCCTTCATCAATCAACAAAAATCATTGGTCAGTTATCATTTGACAGTTATCAATTGTCATTTGTCCATGAGGTCTCCTCTTAAGATTGACTTAAGAGCGTGCTGTGGATAGTAATGAAATGACAATTAATAACTGTCAATTGATAACTGACCAATGATTTATCTTATAGCAACTCTTTCACTCGCTCCGTCGGTCGTCCCAGAACAGCACGATCACCGCGCTCAACGATTGGTCGTTGAATCAAATCCGGGTTCTCAACCATCAAGGAAATGATCTCAGCATCGGTGAACTCACCTTTCGCTAAACCCAACTCTCGATAGACCGGCTCGCTCGTTCGCAAAAGATCGCGCGGTGAGATTCCCATTTTGCGAATCAGTTCAGTCAGCTTTTTCTTATTGAGCGGTTCAATGTAGTAGTTGACCTTGTCATACGAAACACCGCTCTCCCGGAGCAGTTTGTCGAGTTCGCGACATTTCGTTCAAGTGGGTTTTTCGTAAACGGTAATTGGTTTGGTCATAATGGTCGTTGGTCTATTTGATCTGAGTGGCAAACAGTCAGTACCGAAACGCGGTAGCGTCGGGTCTTTCCGCTTCACTCGATCGTGTGGCAAGCAGACCCGACGCTACCGCGTTTCGGTACTGACTGTTTGCCACTCAGACTATGTGTTCTTACGGGAATATTCCTCTCACACTCGTTGCTTCAGCAACACGCGAAACAGCGAGTATATAAGCTCCGGTCCGAAGATCCGTGTTGTAACGCTTCGCAGTGTCATGAACCGAATTGAATGCGGTTCGGATCGTCTGTTCGAGCGTGTCGTTGATCTGCTTTTCAGACCAGAAGAAAGAGTATTGGTCCTGCACCCATTCATAGTAACTAACCGTCACTCCACCGGCGTTCGCGAGAATGTCGGGAACAAGCATCACATCATTCTCGGCAAACACCTTGTCGGCCCCGGGAGTAGTTGGACCATTTGCCAATTCGGCGATGATCTGCGCTTTAACTTTTCCCACATTAGCAAGCGTGATCGCATTCTCGAGCGCCGACGGCAGGAGAATGTCGCAGTCGACGCTAATGATTTCGTCGGGCCCTATCTCTTTGCATCCCTTCAATCCGTGCAACGATGAAGTCTCCGCTTTATGCCTTAAGGCAGCCGGGACATCGATTCCGTTTTCACTATAGACGCCGGCCTTCGAGTCACATGCCGCCACGACCCGGGCACCGTCTTCCGCAACCAGACGAGCAATGTTTGCTCCGGCATTACCAAAACCATGAACAGCGACGCGTGCTCCTTTCAGGTCGATTCCCTTTACGCGGCACGCCTCGCGCAATGCATAGAGACAACCGCGTGCGGTCGCTTCCGCACGTCCTTGCGAACCACCTAGAGAGATCGGCTTACCGGTTACGACTCCGAGTTCGGTATGTCCACGCACCATTGAGATCGTGTCCATGATCCAGGCCATAGTCTGTTCGTCGGTGTAAACATCGGGCGCAGGAATGTCGCGGTCTGGTCCGATGATGGGAGCGATTTCAAAAGCGTAACGGCGAGTGAGGCGTTCGAGTTCGTTCTTGGAGAGACTCTTAGGATCGCAGATAACGCCGCCTTTTCCTCCACCGTAAGGAATGCCAACGGTTGCGCATTTCCAGGTCATCCAGGATGCAAGGGCTTTTACTTCATCGAGCGATACGTTCGGGTGATAACGGATTCCGCCTTTCGCTGGTCCACGCGCGATGTTGTGTTGCACGCGGTAACCTTCAAAGACCTGCACATCGCCCCCATCCATTTTCACAGGGATTGAGACGATTAACTGCCGTTTCGGAGTCTCCAGCACGCGACGCAAGGACGACTCGAGTTCGAGGAAATCGGCGGCTAGATTGAACTGCTGCTTGGCTATTTCAAAGGGGTTCAGTTCCTCCTGGAATGCTTCCTTGGTGGCCATGGGTTCTCCTCGGGTACAGGGTTGGTGTGCGAGAGCCGAAAGATCCTAGTTTATGCATTGCCGATTGTCGATTGCCGACTGCCGATTGACCGGATCGGAAACCAACCCATCGGCAATCAAAAATCGTGCAATCGGCAATGTCATCACCCACCCGCTATCCCGACTCGTCGGGATACTGACTGTTCGTCACTGCATTGAGTGATGATGCGGGAACTCGTTTGGCGCACATGGTGTCTAAGGCCTCGAGAAAGCTCCTGCGACCTGCATGGCACCGGCAACTAGCGGACTTTCGAATCCGGAGCGATTTGGTGTTGCCCAATCACGACTCACGCGATTCGAAATCCGACATTCGCCGGAGGACCATGATGTTTAATAACCTGATCGAATCAAGTTCGCACCGCAAAGAATTCAGGCGGCGCGGATCATTCCTTCTCTTCACGACTATTACGTACGCGCTGCTGCTGGGAACTTCGGGAGTTCTGAGCATCTATGCCTATGACGCCCATCTCGAAGCCCAGACCACTGAACTAGAACTGGTAATGTTTGTTCCTCCGGAGGAACACAAAGAAGTCGCTCGGGAGCCAAAGGACACAACCCGTCCGACAACGAACGCTACTACAAAGAATGCGGCTGAGTCCGTCAGGACAGTATTGCTTGACTCCACTTCCAATCCAAACAACGTACCCGACAAGATTGGCACTGTTGCGTCGACTGTTCCTCCCGCAAAGAGCTATTCAGAAGTTGGAAGCTACAATGCCGATGTTCTTCCGACTAACAGTGGACGTGATAAGGGTACCGGCGATGGTGAAGGCCGGCCCAATGTAGTCATCACCGACCCGCCGCCACCGCCGCCTCCACCGCAGCCACCGAAAGATCGGGTAGTAAAAGTCTCGAGGGTCTTGAACAGCGAGGCACTGTCGCTTCCAAAACCGAAGTACCCACCACTCGCCTTACAGATCCATCTCGAGGGCGTGGTGAACGTGCAGGTATTGATTGACGAAACGGGGAAGGTTGTTTCAGCAAAAGCAGTGAGCGGTCACCCAATGCTGGTTCCCGATGCAGTGCGCGCGGCGAATCAAGCGAGGTTTTCGCCGACCATCATTGGCGAGCAACCGGTGAAGGTGTCAGGGGTGATTAGTTACAACTTCAAGCTCAGCAATTAGGAGTTTCTTCGACTCTCTGCGTCTTTGCAGCCTCAGCGTTCTCTGCGTCTCTGCGCCCTCTGCGTTAACCTTGTTGCGTTAAGTTTTGAGATACGAATTTAGAACGCAGAGCCCGCAGAGGCGCAGAGGACGCGGAGAATTTTTTAATCTTGAAATTCTGTCTAAGTTCGGATGATCCCTGAACCACTGCCCGTCATCACCTCTTTGTCGTGTTGATTTGTGCAGCGCCACTCTGATTCAACCTCCAAGTATCCATCGCGAGGAGCGGCGTGTGTCAGGGTCACGACGCATTCGATTGTGTCGCCCGCAAACACCGGACGATAAAAACGGAAAGTCATCTCTTTGGCGATCAGATTTAAGTCTCCGCCGATCTTCGTAGGCAGTGTTGCTGTCAGAAGACCATGGGCCATCAGACGTCCCTGTGCATCCGGAACAAAGTGATGCTCACCCTTATCGCCAGATAGTTGCGCGAACAGGCGAATGTCTTCCTCACTAAAGGTACGAGACCAACTCATCGTGTCGCCAATCTTCATAACCTCACCTCGAGGCGGACAGGATTTCAGGATTACAAGAATTAAGAAAAGAGAAAAGGGAAAGTGTAAGAGGGGAAGAGAGTCAGAAGTATCAAAACCTTCTGCCCTTTTCCCTTTTTTCCCTTTTCTTAAATCTTGTAATCCTGAAATCCTGTCTAAGTATCTATTTGTTCCCTGGCCCAAAACACAAAGTCAGTCACCGCGGGTTCACCGCCCATTGCACGCACGAGGGCGGCTATCTGGCCGCGGTGATACCACGAGTGGCCAAACAACTGAGTGAGAATGTCGCCAATTGAGTTGCGAAAGCGCTTGCCTTCGTAGCTTGTGTACTCAAAAACTCGCTGGAGATCCTCGTCGCTCAGTGTAGATAGATATTGATTCCAATCAGACTCCATCTGCTCGATGAGCACGGGCAGTGTTTCGACCTTCACGTCGCGCGGAAAGAGCTCAACCTTCTCCGCAGTCACTCCGAATCGAAACAACCACATTCTGCGCGCCGCGATCACATGAGCCAAAAGATCTACTGCCTTCTGAAAAGACGACGACGCCTTTTGCGATTCATCAAGACGCGTCAACGACTCGAGCGTCGTTCGATGTACGTCTCGTTCGTAGGTAAACCAGCGCTGGTAGTGATCGATCATAGTCATCCCCTGCAACATCAATCAGTCACATTAAGCTTGATCACCTGTGTTCGCGCCGCGACAAGAAGTTCGTTCTTGTCGTTAAAGACCATTCCGAACGCGTGGCCTTGAAGTTTTAAGAAACTGATATAACGACCGTCAGAGTCGAACACCTGGATACCCTTGATGTCGCTCACGTAGACCCGGCCTCGGCCATCGACCGCAATCGCCGATGCGGCGCGCAATTGGCCAGGCTCGTTTCCGCTTCCGCCAAACCGATTGATGAACTTTCCATCCGGCCCAAACTTAAATACCGCTTCATTGAACGATCCCAGCGCGTAGACATTTCCCAGTCCGTCGGCTGCAACACTCATGTCCAGTTCTGACCTTCCACTGGCCGAACTGATCGCAGCCTTAATGGTTTTGACGACTTCACCGGAGGAATTGAAACGAACGACGTCATCGCGGTTTCGTTGCCACGCACATACAAGCCCACCATCAGGCGTCGCCGTTATGTCGTCGAACCCATTTCCTTCCGCATACGCTACTTCGCCGGTCTGTTTACCTGTTGAACCCTCGTAACGCAGGATTTGTCCTTTCTGAGCAATGTAGACCTGGCCCTTGCGATCGGCCGCAAAGCCGCGCAAAGGCATGTTCGGATCAACTGTCCACTGCGTAATGAACTTACCGTTGCCGTCAAACACCTGGACGCGACCACCAATATATTCACCCACGTAAATATTTCCGGAAGCATCGATGGCGATGCTGCGTGCGTCCTTGAACATTCCTGGACCAATACCCTCAGAGCCAAACTTCAGCAACACGCGTTCGTCAGTTCTGGGACTGGTGCGTGAAGATGGGCTTGGTGTGCTTCTGTTTGAACTTGATGTGTTTCTGTTTGAAGATGACCAGAACACTGGTATCAGTCCGACGAATAATGCAACGACGCCGGCGAGCAAACCCAACGCTGGAATCAACAGCAAAATCCAAAGCCAGCGAAGCGGTTTCAGATGCTGCGTTGCTCCGCTGAGATCGACTTTGATGACGTGCGCCGGTCGACCGAGTGCGGCGTTTGGCTGAGCAAGGGTACTGTTGCAATAGCTGCAGCGAACAGTGAAATCGCCGCCAAAAGTGCTTGCGGCGTAGTTCACCGGCGCGCCGCATTTTGGACAATCAAATGTTTGAGGCATGTCCTTTTAGAATGGAGACTCGAATTTTTTTGATGTGAAGCGAGTAAAACCCGCTTTGGTAAGTTTGCGAAGTTCGTTGAAGAGCTTTTCGTCAGGCGAAGTAAAGTTAAAGCACGACTTTCCCTGCATACGCTTCTTTAGATCAGCGGAGATCTTTTCGGTTATTTCGGGGCAGGCGTAGACGGGCATCAGATGAAAGCTGACATACGCCTTGCCCCGCCGAACACCACCGAAGTAAAGGCGGCGTTTATTCCTCAGGACGTGGTCTGTCTCCAGGGCGTAATAGTCTCGCGTGTCCGCGACGACATTTAGCTTCCCTTCGTAAGCCGCAAGGATCTCTTTCAGCCTGGCGAAGGTTGCGTCGAAGTCTGTGGTTTTTGGCATCGAAGAACCTCGAGTAAGCGTGAGAATGTAACTTGAGTGGTAGGGAAATTGAAAGCGGCAACTTCAACGTGCCAAGCGTCGCACTTTGGTGATTACCAGAACAGCAGGTATAGAAGTGGAATGACTGTCGGAATAAGTGCCAACATCAACTCCATCGGTCGCCTTAGTTTGAACACAAAATACAAGCAGAGAAGCAAACCGATGAGTGTCAAAACATAGCTTGTGTCGTAGGAAAAGTGAAAAAGCGCATGTGGGACCAGTCCGTAACCTAACCAACGTTCAGCCGCCAGCGCCAGCAACAGAAGTAACACGGGCATACCAGCAAGCGCCCAGTAAGCCCGGCAAACTCCGATCATCCGCGCTAACCAGGCAAAGATAAGTGGGACCAGAATGATCGTTGGGATCAGGTGGTGCATGCTTCAGTGACACGCGCCAGCGCTTCGATCGTTCACAAAAAGATTAGATCAAAGGTAAGATGCGCCTCGACAAACATGACTGAAACAGCAGACGTCGTAATCATCGGCAGCGGCATTGTCGGCTCGAGTGTGGCCTACCACCTCGCTGACGCGGGATGCACCAACGTCCTGGTTATCGAGCGCGACGCACACCAGGGCAAAGGCTCGACCGGCAAAAGTATGGGCGGCGTTCGCGCGCAGTTCACCACGCCCGTCAACATCCAGATGTCGCATTACTCAATCGACTTCTTTTCAAGGTTCGATGAAACCGTAGGCCATCCGGCTGACTATCGCCCGCACGGCTATCTGTTTTGCGCGACCAGCGAACGACACCTTGAATATCTCAAAGCGAATCGGGAACGACAGATCGCCCACGGCGTGACGAACGTTGAACTTGTCAGTCGGGAGGATATAGTCGAGATCCTGCCGCAGCTTCGGGCTGACGATATTCTTGGCGGCACGTTTTGTCCCACTGACGGCTTTGTCGATCCACACAGTGTGATGATGGGATTCATGCTGAACGCACGAGAAAAAGGTGTACGGCTGTGGTTAGACACCGAAGTCAAGGGAATTAAGGTTGAGTCGGGCCAGGTGCGAGGAGTTGAAACAACGAGAGGACCTGTTGCGACACCTGTCGTAGTGAATGCTGCCGGCGCATGGGCCGCGCGCGTAGCACAGATGGCTGGTGCTGAACTTCCCGTGGAACCTTTGCGGCGTCAGTTGGTGCCGACAGAACCTTTTGCGGGTTTGCCAAAACGGTTTCCCATGGTGATCGATATGTCGACGGGATTTCACTTCCGTCGTGAAGGTCAGGGGATTCTGCTGGCGTGGAATGATCCCGAAGAAACACCTGGATTCAAAACCGAATTCGACGAGACGTTTATCGAGAAGATCCTGACGCGAGCGGCATCGCGTGTTCCGTGTTTGGCCGAGGCCGGGGTGAACCCTCGACGTGCGTGGGCGGGTTTATACGAAATGACCCCCGACCATCATGCGATCATTGGACCAGCGCCAAATGTCGATGGTCTGTTTTTTGTGAATGGTTTCAGCGGGCACGGCGTAATGCATTCACCCGCATCAGGCCGCATCACCGCCGATTTGGTTCTGAAAGGACATTCCGAGATTGTCGACGCCCCGCTGCTAGGGGTTGAACGATTCGCCTCGGGGAAGCTACTTGAAGAGACTGCGGTGTTATGAGAAGAAAAAGAAATCAGTGGTCAGTCATTATTTGACAGTTATCAATTATCATTTAGATACCACCGACTTCATGTCCGTGGTATTTCAATGTCAACCTACTATTTGAGCGCCACCGTCCGGTGCGCGCTTCGCGCGATAGGGCGTCGCATCATTCGGTTAGGTTGAAACTGATGCTCCACCGACATGAAGTCGGTGGCATCTAAATGACAATTGATAACTGTCAAATAATAACTGACCACTGATTTCTTTTTCCTTTTACTGCCGGCTCCACTCGACGATCTTATCCATCACACGTTCGTAAACAACATCCTGCGCAACACCCGCGCTCTTTTGCACTTTGAACGAATGGTCTCCCGTCTCAATCACATAGATCTCTGCTTTCAGTTTTAGCTTCTTGAGAAACGGTTTTATTTCCTCAGGTGTCCCCAGCGAGTCGCGCGTTCCTTGCACAAACAACATCTGTGCTTTGATTGAGGGCCAGTGATCGGTGCGAAGTTTCTGCGGCTGGCCCGGCGGATGAAGTGGATAACCAAGGAATACCAACCCTTTAATTCTTTCGTCGCCAGCGGCTGCGACCTGCGAAGCAATACGGCCACCCATTGATTTTCCGCCAATCAAAAGATCATTTCCCTTAAGCTTTCGATGTTTGGCCGCAGCATCGATCACGGCTCGATAGCAAGCTTCAAGTTTCGGCTTGGGATCCGGCGCGCCGCGGCCCAGCTCCGTATAGATGAAATTGAATGTCACGACATCGAGTCCGCGCTCGGCTAACCCCGACGCAAAGAGGCGCATGAATCCACTCAACTGATTCGCGCCGGCACCATGACCAAGAATGATCGTTGTTCCAGTTTTGGTTTTCTTTGTTGCTGGATAAAGCAGAGCTGTCACCGAGTCGGTGTCGTTAACTTTGATGGTTAGTTGTTCTGGTTCACTCATAAATGATCGGTCCACAGAATTACAGGATTCCACGATTACATGATTAATTCTGTAATCTTGAAATCCTGTCTGACTGGTCACCCTTCGTCGGCGAGCATCTTCAGCGCATCAGCCTCTTCGTTCTTAAACCTGTTTGCTACGCCCTTCTGCACATTCAACGAGCTGCTCGGGAAATAAGCGAGTTTTCCATCGGGGCGTCGCCGGCCGCGTTCTGCATAAATCGCGCTGATGAGCTTCTTATCGAAATCACTGGCGGATGAATCGATGGTCAGAGCACTCAGCGCCTTTCGAATCACCGCGCACTTCCCTCCGTGTTGGACTGCTGTGGACCAAACTGCATCCTGCAGCGCATGACTGCGGCTGTTGATGTCGAGCGCGTTCTCACTGAGCGTTTGCGCTACCAACAAATCGAAGTGTGTCTTCTTGATGTATGCATGCTGACATTCCTGAAAACGCTCCGACTCTGACGCAGCAATCTCCTTCCACTTCGCGGTGAATGCTGGTGTGCCAGGCTTCAGGTTTTTGAAGGAATCACGCCAGGGGAAGTCAGCCTCAGACACAAATCGCGCAACCGTTCCTGTCTTAGTCGCCATTTGATACGAACCGTACGAAACGCCCCCGGGATCTCCCGAACCGGTGGATACCGTTCCTGGTCCACGACCACCGGTCTCGTATTTCGCCGACAAATTACCAAGCAGAGCAGCTGTACTAGTGCCGACCGCGCCGATCGGACGAGCACCTGTCGCGGGCGAAGCAGGGGTCTGTGCTGATGGTAGCGGTTGCGTTGGGAGCGGTTGCGTTGGAGCGGTGCCCACGGCCGCATGCAAATTCAGGACGTCTCCAACCTGTAGCTGGTTGGGATTAGTTTTGAATTGTGGATTTGCATCGAGCAGTTGATTCAATGTAATGCCGTGGCGGGACGCAATCTTCGACAATGTATCGCCCGGTTTCACCGTGTAAGTCATCACTGAGCCTCCTCGCTAGTGATCAGAGGAATAGAGTCGGTTGATTGAAGGAACGCGTAGTGATTGAGTGTCAAAAAAGATTGGGGGAGTCTCCACTCCACTTAATAAAGCATTAGCGAGGTGCGCGAATATTAAAAGAGCACTTTTCTTTAGTCAATGTAGTTTCTGGGAACGCGTGAACTCACCCCACATGTGACTTCATAGGAAAGCGTTCCAGAAATGCGAGCCAGATCTTCTGCGGTAACGTTCAATTCAGATCCGGGTTCATCCATCCCTAATAACGTCACTCGATCGTCCACTTCAACTCCCTCAAGGTTTGTTACGTCGACGAGTGTCAGGTCCATT
>DATJKB010000098.1:0-5774 GCA_035491875.1 Pyrinomonadaceae bacterium
CAGTACCACCTCGCGGTAACGGGTGGGTGCGCTGCTCATCACTGCGTTGAGTGGTAAGTCCACTTCAAGTCCCTTCGACCCACGCAGAATCATTGTCGATTTTAGATTGTCGATTGCCAATTGCGTCCAATGTCCAAGGTCCAACGTCAATATCGCCAATTTGATCAGAGAGGAGCAACTATGAGCGTCAAAACGAAAAAGGAGGACAAAAACAATATGAGGCTATGACTAATCTGCTGCCGCAAGGTGGCTTAGAAAGGAAGCGAGAAATGAGTGAAGGAAGAACAGCGCGTTATCACGTCCGACGACGCGAGTTCCTTAATGAAGATCCTGAAATGCCAGGTTATGTAATCGGCGTGGTCGAAGATACGACTGAGATCTCTGATCAGGATGAACAAAGTTGGAAATGGGGAACTGTCGTGCTCGACTTTGGTGATTGTACACGTCGGGTCTCCTTTGATTTTGACATGTGCGATCCTGAAGACCGAGCCAACAGTCTTCGAAAAATCAACTTGATTGCTGTGGTAGTGAATTCTGTTCGTGACGCAATTGAAAAAGAAGTGAATTCCCGGAACGCACGACCACACGTACAAGACCATTCACAAGGGGCTGTAGCTTAGTTGGAATAAAGCGCTGCACTGTCGATGCAGAGATCGCGAGTTCAAGTCTCGTCAGTCCCGCCAAATCATTGCCGATTGCTGATTGCGTCCAAAGTCAATCCAAGGTCCAATGTCAAAACAATCGGCAATCGGCAATCAAAAATGTCCTGCGTCAGTAGCCAAATCGGATCAAGGCACCTGCCTCTTAAGCAGGGGATTATGAGTTCGAGTCTCATCTGGCGCACCAGGAAACGTTTCGGATTTTGGAGTTCGGAAGTCGGGTTTTGTAGTAGGTTAGGAGGTGATAATTTCGCAGTCTGATGAGTTACACAGAATCCGAAATCCGAATCCCGCAATCCAAATGCAAAATACGCAGCCGCAACAGAAAAGGACGTGCAAGAATTCTCAATTAAGTGGCAAACAGTCAGTACCGAAACGCGGTAGCGTCGGGTCTGCCAATACGATATGCGGATCTCGGTAGTAACAATGACCCGACGCTACCGCGTTTCGGTACTGACTGTTTGCCACTTAATTGAATAATACCGAAATCACAAATCTGAGGCTTAATTCTTAGAAAGGAGGTAACTAAATGCCTTACGAAAAGCTACCAATCAGTGGCGCACACAAAGACATTCTGTCGTGGGCCAACCATGAGTTCAGCTTTGAAGAGCAATCAATGCTGCGCAACGTTTCGCGCTTGCCATGTTTGTTCAAACACGTCGCGCTGATGCCTGACGCGCATCTGGGCAAGGGCAGCATGGTTGGTTCGGTAGTCGCCACAAAAGAAGCAGTGATTCCCGCAACTGTCGGCGTTGATATCGGCTGCGGCATGATGGCGGTCAAGACGCCATTCAAGAGCGGTATCCTTGATGGCAAGCTCAAAGAGCTACGACTTGCGATCGAAGAAGCGATCCCGGTTGGCTTTCACGACTATCGCGATCCGGTAACAGAATCCGATGACTGGAGTGGCTGGGAAAACTTCGCTGAACTTCACACAGGAGTTCAGGATCGTAAAGCAAAAGCGATGAAGCAGCTGGGCACCCTTGGTGGCGGCAACCACTTCATTGAAGTTTGTCTCGATACAGAAAACTTCGTCTGGTTGATGCTCCACTCGGGCTCGCGCAACATCGGCAAGGAACTCGCTGACCGTCATATCTCGACAGCGAAGAGTCTTTGGAAGCTGTCGGATCTGCCGGCGCCGGACCTCGCTTACTTCATCCAGGGTACACCGGAATTTGCGGCGTACTGGGAAGACCTGAAGTGGGCTCAAGGTTACGCGATGAAGAACCGCGAGATCATGATGGCGCGCCTGTTGAAGGTCTTTAACAAGATGTTCAATCATCGCGAGTCATTCAAACCTGAGATGGCAGTTAACTGTCATCACAACTACGTTGCGCTCGAAGAGCACTATGGCGAAAAAGTTTTCGTCACGCGCAAGGGCGCAATCAACGCTGAGAAAGGCGTCTACGGCATTATCCCCGGATCGATGGGCGCGAAGTCGTTCATCGTGAAAGGACGCGGGCTGGCTGAGAGCTTCAATTCATGCTCTCACGGTGCGGGCCGCAAGATGTCGCGTAGTGCCGCAAAGCGTCACTTCACAAGCGCGGATCTGATGAAGCAGACCGCGGGCGTTGAGTGTCGCAAGGACCACGGCGTACTGGATGAAATTCCCGGCGCTTACAAATCGATCGAAGCGGTAATGAAGAATCAGAAAGACCTGGTCACAGTTGTCGCAGAGATCAAACAGGTGGTCTGTGTGAAAGGATGAAGGAGAATTTTGGATTTGGGATTTCGGATTTCGAATTTCGCGTAATCCAGAAGACCGTTTTCGTATTCTCCTAATCCGTTCTAGCAGATCGAATCTGATCCAGCCGATTTTCGTAACCTCGAAATCCGAAATCCTAATTCCGAAATTCTTCGCGGGGTGTGGTGTAACGCTAGCATCCGAGTCCTGGGAACTCGTGGTGACAGTTCGATTCTGTCCTCCCCGACCAAGAACATTTTTGATTTTAGATTTTTGATTGACGATTGGTCCAACTAACATCGAAAACCGAAGACTAAAGACCAATCGGCAATCAAAAATCAACAATCAAAAATCAGCAATGCGCCCGCCTCCGTAGCTTAACTGGAAGAGCGGTTCGCTTCGAACGAATCAGGTATGGGTTCAAATCCTATCGGAGGTTCCAGAACATTGTAGATTTTTGATTGGTCGGGTGCGTTGAGACAGACAGGCTCAATAGAGCCGAAGCAAGTCTAAAATCAAAAATCAAAAATCAAAAATCTACAATGTTCATGCGGGAGTGATGTAGCTGGAAACATGCGAGTCTTCCAAACTCGTCTCGAGAGTTCGAATCTCTCCTTCCGCTCCAAACGCAAAGAGCTCAGAGCTAAGAGCTAAGAGCGAAGCGCGCTAGAGTCCTTGCGCTTTGCGCTTAGCACTTTGCCCCTTTCGCGCGCGTCGCCAAGCGGCTAAGGCGCTGGATTGCAAATCCAGTAACGTGAGTTCAAATCTCACCGCGCGCTCCAAATCACTAAGGATGAGGGATATTCAGTACCGTTCGCGGTAGCGGATGGCCAAGACTCAAGAGCCAGGGTGGGTTGAGTGCTGACCGTCCGCTACCGCGAACGGTACTAAATATCCCTCATCCCTAACCATTAAGGAGATCACGAAAATGCAGCAACAACAAGAAATCTACCGCGGAGATCTTTCTACCAGTAACGGTCGAAAGTCGTGATTGTCAGCGTCAGCTTACACTCGATGGGAGATGAAAGCGGCGGCTCAATCATGCGTCGTCTTTAATCTTGCGGTCATAACGCCGCACAAGAAAGAAAGAGAGTGTATGGAAAGCAAGTTACTAGAAACCATGTTTGGTCGCATGGGAGCAAGAGTCGCGATCCGCGAAACCATCAGCGAAAGAGACCGTGCGGGGATCAATATTCGATCTGACAAACACGGTGAATTCTTCGACATTCGTGTGAGGCCGAATGAGGAGGTCAAGTATGAAGTAGTTGATCTACAACCTCGTTTGAAGCATTTGCTTTTGATGGCGCGGCGTGAGAATCGCAAAGACAAGTTTCTTTGCGGTCACGACGAGCGACATTGGTTTGTCTGCGCAGTTCCAGGTGATTCAGTTACCAACGTCGTAAAGGCGATGGAAGCTCTGCAACCTGAGGAGGTGCGTAGTGCGGTTCGAAGGAGAGTCAAACGCATTAAGAAACGACTTCGACGTCGCAATGAAGCATTCGTTCGACAAGGCGAATGGTTCTTCATTCCTGCTCCTGAACTTATTGTTAACCCGAAGTTAGTCTTGAAGAACGAGCCTATCAGTCGCGGTAACGGAAGCAAGTCTCACATGTGTCAATTCCTGTACAGAACCGGCGGAGACCTTGTTTACGTCTCTACCAGTCGACCACGCGGATTGACCGTTGGCGAATACCGTTTGCTACTAAAGTCTAACCCAGGCGCGAAAGACTGGGGTTGGACTGAAATGCGTCGTAACGCGCTCGCTTATGTTTCCGGCCGCGTCTGGCATCCAGATCACAAGACGATTGTGTTGGATGGCTGGCACCGAGTGCTGATGAATACGGAAGGCCTGGCGCCGGGTGCATCAGGCGTTGTTTTTCTTGACTAACTATTAACTTCAAGAGCGGTGACTCGCACCTTGCGAAGTCTGCTTCCTCACGACCGCTCTTGAACTCCCTAAATCAACTCTTTGGAGTGCGGCGACCTGTCGCCGCTTTCCGAGCGTTGTGATTGCCACAAATAACAAAGCGCTGACAAGTCAGCGCACTCCAAAGAAAGGAGGTGCCGGGTATGGCACTCAATGGCAGAGTTCTATTACTCAACCAAACGTACGAGCCGCTCGGCACCGTCAGTGTTGCGCGCGCGATCATCATGACCTTCAAGAACTCGGTCTTCGTCGAAGAATATGACGGCGTCCGCGTGCTGCGTTCGGCGCATGATGAGTTTCCCGTGCCGTCGGTGATTCGCCGACGCGTTTACATCAACATTCGTCGTCGACGCGAGCAGTCGGGGATGAAGCGCTTGCGAATCTACATACGCGACAAATTCCGTTGTCAGTACTGCGGCGAGAAGAAAGGCGTGGACGGACTAACGCTCGATCACATTCTGCCGCGTTCGCGAGGTGGAGATAACTCACCGGTGAACATAGTTACCGCTTGCGTTGCGTGCAACAACCGCAAGGCGAATCGCACTCCGGAAGAAGCGCGTATGCCACTGCTGACTTCGCAGACGGCTCTGCGCGTGAAGCTCGAGCGCGTTGTGCTTTGTCACTACGCAGAGGCGCGTGCGGAATGGCGAAAGTACCTGTTCATGGACATCCACGATGATCGTGATACGAGGTACCAGGTGCGCAACGAACAACCACGACGTCTCTTCAAAAAACCGACGAGCATTGTCTGATTGGAGAATGACCGGCGATGACTGTCGAAAGTCTAGCCAATCGTCAATCGTCAATCTTCCCGGTCGGATAGCTGAGATGGATTAGCGCGGGTCTGAAAAACCCGAGAGGTTGGTTCAATTCCAACTCCGACCAGAAAACGAGACGCGGAGACAGGGAGATGCGGAGACGCGGTGCCAAACCCCCTATCTCCCCGTCCCCATGTCTCCCCGTCTCTCCTCATCTTGTCGCCGCATTCGTTTTCGCCCGAGTAGCTCAACTGACGGAGCGCTGGTCCTACAAACCAGAGGTTGAAGGTTTAAGTCCTTCCTTGGGCACCAAAGAGACACGGGGACAGGGAGACACGGAGACACGGAGAAAACGATTTCTTTGTCCCCGCGTCCCCGCGTCACCCTGTCTCCGTGTCAGTTTTATCGGGGCGTGACTCATCCCGGCAGAACGGTGACTGTCGGGACTGTGGAGTTCGAAGAGGCGCGCCAGCCTCACGCCCCGTCCATAACATTTTTGATTTTAGATTGCGTGTTCGGGAGCAACCGCCTAATTCCAAAACTGAAAAATCAAAAATCTAAAATCAACAATCAAAAATGATTGGGGCCTGTAGCTCAGCGGAATTAGAGCGTCTGTCTTCTAAACAGAATGTCGTAGGTTCAAATCCTGCCAGGCCCGCCAGAACATTTTAGATTTTTGATTTTAGATTGGGCGCGTTCAGGAGCAACCTCCCAACTCCAAAACTGAAAAATCAAAAATCTAAAAT
>DATJKB010000099.1:0-5283 GCA_035491875.1 Pyrinomonadaceae bacterium
TCGAGACCGATGCCCTCAAGGCCACGATGTCCGCGTCGGGCATCATCGGAACGTTTCTTGGCGTGCGCTCTCCAGGCACCGCCTATGTGCTGCTCCACCACTACATGGGTGAGATCGATGGCGCGTTTCGTTCGTGGGGACTGTCGCGCGGCGGCACCGGCGCGATTTCAAATGCGATCGGCGATGCGGCTCGCGAAGCCGGCGCTGAGATTCGCACTGAATCACCGATTGCTCACATCAATGTCAAAAACGGTCGCGCGAAAGGTGTGGTGCTCGCGAATGGAGATGAAATCGATGCCAATGTTATTTCATCGAGCGTCGACCCGCGTCTGACTTTCATGAAGATGGTCGGCGAGGAACACCTGCCTGACGATTTCTGTGATGATCTGAAGCGTTACAAGTATCGAGGCTCGTCGGGAAAAGTGAACCTCGCGCTCGATGGCTTACCGAATTTCAAAGCGCTACCAGGGGATGGACCGCATTTGAGGGGTGCTGTTTCGATTTCGCCGAGTGTCGAGTACATGGAGCGGGCCTATGATGAAGCGAAGTATGGACGTTTCTCTCGACGGCCTTACATCGATATGGTGATTCCCAGCCTGACGGATCCTTCGGTTGCGCCACCGGGCAAGCACGTGATGTCGTGCTTCGTGCAATACGCACCCTACAACCTTAAAGAGGGAAACTGGGACGATAAACGAGAAGAGTTTGGAGACACTGTGATCGATACGATTGCAGAGCATGCGCCAAACATTAAAGATCTGATCCTACACCGGCAGGTTGTTACGCCTTTGGATCTCGAACGCGATTTTGGTTTGTCTGAAGGGAATATCTTTCAGGGTGAGTTAACGCTCGAGCAACTTTTCTTTCTGCGTCCGGCGCCGGGTTGGGCGCAGTATCGAACACCGATCAAGAATCTCTACATGTGTGGCTCGGCGACGCATCCCGGTGGCGGCATCATGGGCGCGCCCGGACGCAACGGCGCGATGAAGCTTCTGCAGGATTGGAAAAAGGGACGGATCTGATTTGGAGTGCGGCGACCTGTCGCCGCTTTCATCCTGTTTAGCGACAAGTGCGACTGAACAAAGCGGTGACAGGTCACCGCACTCCAAATGCATCATGCCTAATTTCGACATCATCATCGTTGGCGCCGGGCATAACGGACTCGTGGCTGCGTGTTACCTGGCAAAGGCCGGAATGAAGACGCTCGTGTTGGAACGCCGCAACATTGTCGGTGGCGCTTCTGTAACGGAAGAGATTCATCCTGGCTTCCGCTGTTCGACACTCGCGCATTCCGCTGGTCCAATGTTTCCGTCGATCGTCTCAGACCTCGATCTCAAGCGCTTCGGTCTGGAAACGATCAATCCGGAAGCCCGAGTTCTCGCGCTGTCGCCTGATGGACGATCGATCTGCATCTACAACGATGTCGCGCGGACGTGTGAGGAGATTCGACCCTTCTCTGCCAAGGACGCTGAGGCTTATCCCGAATTCACCAGGAGCTTCGCGCGGATCGGTCAGGTGCTGGCGCCGCTCGCGACGATGACGCCGCCGTCGATCGATCGACCTGCGCCAAACGAGATATGGAACCTCGGTAAAGTTGGTCTCGCCTTTCGCAAGCTCGGCAAGAAGGACGAATACCGTTTGCTGCGCTGGGGACCGATGGCTGTTGCAGACCTGGCTGCAGAGTGGTTCGAAACGGAATTGCTCCGCGCGACGGTTGCAGCGCGTGGCATCTACGGAGCTTTCGCTGGTCCATGGTCAGCCGGAACCAGTTTGGGACTGCTATGGCAGGCAGCGCTCGACGGTCATCCGATTCCGCCTGCATCGTTTGTCAAAGGTGGAATGGGCGCGCTCACTGAAGCGCTTTCGAAGGCTGCATCGGCCGCTGGTGTGGAGATCAAGCGGGCGACTGAAGTGGCCGCAATTCACGCGGGCAACGGTACATCGGCGAAAGTGGTGATCAATGGAGGTGAAGAGATAGAAACACGCGCTGTTGTTTCGAATGCGGATCCGCACGCGACGTTCCTGCGCTTGATAGATCCAATCGATCTCGAGCCAAACTTCCTCTCCAAGATCAGGAACTATCGGGCGACGGGAACGGCAGGAAAGATCAATGTCGCACTTTCAGGTTTACCTTCATTCACTGCCGTCGGTTCGGACACGACAAAGCTCGCAGGTCGCATTCACATTGGACCTGAGATCGATTACCTGGAGCGCGCGTTTGACGCAGCAAAGTACGGCCAGTTCTCTCCGGCGCCTTATCTCGACATCACGATTCCTTCGCTCAGTGATCCCTCACTCGCGCCTGAAGGAAAGCACGTGATGAGCATTCACGTTCAGTTTGCTCCATATAAACTGAAGGACGCCGATTGGGATGCGAAACGCGAAGACTTCGCGGCAACGGTTTTCGATCAGATTGAGCAATACGCGCCCGGCTTCCGCCAGTTGATTATCGCGAAACAGGTATTGACGCCAGTAGATCTCGAACAGGTCTTTGGACTGACCGGCGGACACATCCACCACGGTGAGCAGTCGCTCGATCAGTTCTTCACATTCAGACCGCTACTTGGATGGGCACAATACCGAACACCGCTGAACCGACTTTATTTGTGCGGCGCGGGCACGCACCCGGGCGGTGGAGTCACAGGACTGAACGGCGCAAACGCCGCGCGCGAAGTGCTGAAGGATGTGAAGGCGGGAAAGATCTGAACCGACTCGACGTAGTGTCAAACAGTCAGTACCGAAACGCGGTAGCGTCGGGTCTGCTTTGCCACACGATCGAGTGAAGAGGAAGCGGACCCGACGCTACCGCGTTTCGGTACTGACTGTTTGCCACGAAGTTGACACCAAATATCAAACTCTAAAGTATGCCCAAGCCCATCTCCCAATCCCGTTCCTTCGCCAGCGATAATAACGCCGGCGTTCATGCCGAAGTGATCGAAGCCATTTCGCGAGCGAACGCTGGCCACGTCGTTGCCTACGGCGACGATCCTTATACCGCGCGCGCCGTCAAAGCTTTCGAGAAACATCTGGGTCGGAACATTGCCGTCTATTTTGTTTTTGGCGGCACCGGCGCGAACGTCCTTGGACTTCAAGCCGCAACGAATTCCTATCAGGCAGTCGTTTGCGCCACAACCGCGCATATCAATGTCGACGAATGCGGCGCTCCGGAAAAATTCAGCGGTTGCAAACTGATTTCCGTCGACACGCCTGACGGAAAAATCACCACAGACCACGTTCGACCTTTGCTGCACGCAATCGGTGTCGAGCACCACGTCCAGCCGCGCGTGATCTCAGTGTCGCAAGCCACCGAGATGGGCACCGTCTACAGCACGGCTGAGCTTAAGGCCCTCTCATCGTTTGCGCACAAGAACAACATGCTACTGCACATGGATGGAGCGCGTATCGCGAACGCGGCTGTAGGTTTGAACGCCACCTTGAAGGAGATTACAGCCGACGTTGGCGTCGATGTGCTTTCATTTGGCGGCGCAAAGAACGGAATGATGTACGGCGAGGCTGTTGTGTTTTTTGATAAGTCGTTGGCCGAGGATTTTAAGTTCATTCGGAAACAGGGAATGCACCTGCCCTCAAAGATGCGCTTTATCGCAGCGCAGTTTGAAGCACTTTTGTCTGGTGATTTATGGCGTCGAAGCGCAACGCACTCCAATCGGATGGCCCAACTGCTGGCGAACGAACTGAAGTCAATTCCGCAGATCAGAATCACACAGTCGGTCCAGTCGAACGGCGTGTTTGCGGTGATACCCCCGAAATACATACCAGCACTGCAAAAGAAGTATTTTTTCTACGTGTGGAACGAAGAGATTTCAGAAGTGCGATTGATGACTTCCTTTGACACGACCGAGGAAGACATTAAGGACTTCGTGGCGTGGGTGAGAAAGACTGTGAAGTGAAAATCATCAATTGAGTTCTATTTGACGTCAGCTGGCTCAACTTGGATGACCACGATCTCTGGTTACACAGCGAAAGGTACAAAACAACAACACTCAACCTAATCGGAATAAGTCAAGAAAACAAAATGCAGTTAGGAAGGGTGGCTTGCCCCCGCTCAAGACTCATTTACACTCAACGTTGGATGTTATGAACCTTGAGCGGGGGCAAGCCACCCTTCCTAACTGCGTTTTGTCGAGCTTGAGTTGTTTCAGTTAACCTTGAGCGCAGATGTTTTGGACGTTGAACATTGCTTCCTATCTCAAGAGAAATTTCAACAATCCTCCAGCCGATGCGATACCGGTGACGTGCGGTTCGGAATCGAAGAAACCAGCCACTTTGTGCCGGTGAATCTCGCTCTTCATTTGTTCGAGCCGCCGGCGCTCCTCTTCGAGCTGCATCTTCTCCTTTGAGCGCGCCGCTTCAAGGCCACCGGCCTTAATGAATTCGATAATCCGGCTCAACTCATCGCGATCAAACCAGATCCCGTGTTTTTTGCAGAGATCGACGATCACTCCTGAACAGCGTGCGAAGTTGGCTCGATTCATCAGCTGATGACATTCCAAACACGGAATGTAACTGACCTTCTCGTTGCCAACCGATCGCGCGGTTGATAGGGAAGCCGCACCCAAAACCGCCGCGTGGTGTTCGCGGTCGGCACAGATACTTTCAAACGTCGGAATGTCGAGCCACAATCCGAGGCAATCAGGACATTCCAACAGTGTGTGCCCGCCGAGTGACTTCAACTGCATCTCGTCTTTGCAGCGTGGGCATTTCTTATCGGCACTAACAGGCTGAGTCTTGTCTGCCGCGGCGCCACAGCGTGCGCAATGTTTGCTGCCAAGGAACATCATCGCGAAACACGATGGACAGGCGACCGTAGCGAGGCGCGCTTCGCAAAAACGACACTGTGGCGAGTCGCTGGCGATTGAAGCTCCACACATTGGACAGTTGAGAGTTTCGGCATCCATCGCCACCATTCTAGCAAGAGGAACCAGACAGAATTACAGAATTAACAAGAACACAAAACGAAGGCTGCAAAATGCTTTATAATTCCACTGCTAATTTCCTAATCCTGTAATCTTGAAATCCTGTCCTTTTTGCAGCAATGAGCAGCGTGCTCGATGAGATCGACGCCGTTGAGCCGGCACCCGATTTCCTTTCAGTGATCGCGGGCGCAAAGTCCGCTTTTCTTCTGAGTCTCGATGTCGGCACGTCGGGAGTGCGCGCGGCATTGTTCGACGATGGCGGGAATGAGATCTCCGGAGCGCAGGTTACCAGTCAGAGAAACGTCGCAGCGTTTTCCGACCTCGGGGTTCTTGACGCTGATGCTATTCT